>CAUSKT010000006.1:0-53607 GCA_963532335.1 uncultured Neisseria sp.
TACAGATAGTACGGAACCGATTCACTTGGTGCTTCAGCACCTTAGAGAATCGTTTTCTTTGAGCTAAGGCGAGGCAACGCCGTACCGGTTTAAAGTTAATCCACTATAAAGTGTAGAAGATTCAGGGCGGTAGTTGAAAAGTATGCTAGGCAGAGGGGGAAGGGCGCTGTCTCTGCCGAGCATTGAAAAGAGGTCGTCTGAAAATGTGTCGTTGCTTCAAACCGACACCGTTTCAGACGACCTTTTATTTATTATGGTTAAAATCCACATGGATTATGATAAATTGGTATAATTTCAAAACTGATTATCCAATACATTTTTTCCTTAATATAAAAATAAAATGAACCATAATAAACATTACGGGACAATCGCCCATTGGTTCGGGGAAATGAGCCGCGGCTCCATTATTTGCGACGAATCTTCGCAACGCATCTTTGCCAACCGTCAATCCCTCCACCCCGATTATCAAGAACCTGAAACCGGACACCGTGTCAGCTTTCAAATAGAAACGGAAAACAACCGCGCCGTCGCAAGGGATGTCGAGCGCATCAATCCGGGTTATAAAAACAATGATAGTGTGGTCATTACACTGGCCGACTGGGATTGGTCGAAGAATGGTGGTTATGGAATGGATGTTTCAAACGAAGGGCAGCCGGTCTTTGTGCTGGGACAGTTTCTTGCCGACCAAACCCGTACGCCTCGGGCGGGCGACCGTCTTGAAGGCACGCTCCGCCGTCATCCCAACGGACAATGGCTGTTGGTCAATGCCGTTATCCGCAGTACGCCTGAGTCCGAACCCGAGCCTGAATCGATACACGCTGCGTCCGCCCAAAAAGCGCAAGGTCAAACCGTACACTTTTTCCGTCCGGAACACGGTCCTAAAGTTGAAGTCAAAATCGAGCAGCCGTTGGTTGCCGAAACCCGTTATCCCGCTCCGAAATCCGCCCAAAAGAATCTGTTGCCGCCCAATCAGGTCATGAGCGGTACGATTACCACATGGGATGATGCCAAAGGCTACGGCTTCATCCGTTTCGGCGACGAATCCCAAAATATTTTCTTCCACATCAGCGCGTACCATTACAATACCTGCCGTCCGCAAACAGGACAGCGCGTCAGCTTCTACTGCAACCGCCCGATAGAAGGCAACCGTCAACAAGCCGTCAAGGTTGTCCGGTTGGGCGACGAAGCATTCCTGTTTGACGAATTGCCACCCGACTACAACAGGCTCAATATCGATATGCAGGCACTCCTGATCAACAGCGTCATCGCCGTCGTTTTCCTGACCGTTGTCGCCGTGCTTTCCAATAAACTGTTTTTCATTTACGTCCTTATCAGTATTGCCGCTTTCATCCTTTATCAACAGGACAAGCAGACGGCGATGGAGTCCGCGCGCAAAATCAGACGTAAAAACGAATACCAAAACCGTATCCCAGAAAACAAACTGCACGCATTCAGCCTGCTGGGCGGCTGGCCCGGTGCATTGGTTGCACGCGCCGCGTTCCGACATAAAACCAAGAAAGTTCCTTTTGTTCAGATTTTCTGGCTGACAGTGGCAATAAATGTTGCCATTACCTATGCCCTGCTGATACATTACGCCGATAATCCTCTGACGAATTTTCTGAAAAACTAAACTGAAACAAAGGAATATCATGTCTTTTGCATTTTTCTTCCCCGGTCAGGGTTCGCAAAGCCTCAATATGATGGACGGCTTCGCAGGACAATCGGTCGTAAAAAACACCTTCGACGAAGCTTCTGCCGTCTTGGGTCAAGATTTGTGGGCGATGATTAACGGTACGGATGCCGAACTCATCGGACAGACCGTGAATACGCAGCCCATCATGCTGGCCGCAGGCGTTGCCGTTTACCGTGCCTATCTTGAAGCGGGTGGCAAAACGCCAGCCGTCGTTGCCGGCCACAGCCTCGGCGAATACACAGCACTTGTTGCCGCCGGTGCATTGGATTTTGCGGATGCAGTCAAACTCGTCCGCCTGCGCGCCGAACTGATGCAGTCTGCCGTACCGCAAGGCGTAGGTGCGATGGCGGCGATCCTCGGCTTGGAAGACGAACAGGTTAAAGCCATTTGTGCAGAAGCCGCGCAAGGCGAAGTGGTCGAAGCCGTCAACTTCAATTCGCCCGGACAAGTTGTGATCGCGGGTAATGCCGCCGCCGTCGAGCGCGCCATGAATGCAGCCAAAGAAGCGGGAGCCAAACGCGCGCTGCCGCTGCCTGTATCCGTTCCTTCGCATTGCAGCCTGATGAAGCCTGCTGCGGAAAAACTTGCCGAAGCGCTCAAAACTGTTGAAATCAAACAACCGAAAATCCGCGTCATCCATAATGCCGATGTTGCCGCTTACGACGATGCAGAGAAAATCAAAGACGCGCTTGTCCGCCAACTTTACAGCCCTGTGCGCTGGACGGAAACCGTCAATGCGCTGGTTGCTGAAGGCATTGCCGAATCCGCCGAATGCGGACCGGGCAAAGTGTTGGCAGGTTTGGCAAAACGTATCAACAAAGAAGCCGTGTGCAGCGCTTTGACCAATTCCGAACAAGTTGCTGCCTTTATCGAAGCGCATTAAGTTTGCCGCTTGTTATGTTTCAGACGACCTTTCTTAATGAAAGGTCGTTTTTTAATGTCTGTCGGTTGTGTTCGGATAGGGGAGGGAATAGCAACAGGGGGATGTTTTATAGTGGATTAACTTTAAACCAGTACGGCGTTGCCTCGCCTTACCGTACTATCTGTACTGTCTGCGGCTTCGTCGCCTTGTCCTGATTTAAAGTTAATCCACTATACATTCCAGTTCACTATCAATTTATTTTGAACATTTAAGGTCGTCTGAAAAAACTTTACAGAAATAAAAATTGTTATTCATTTAAAAACAGCAATTTCGTCGCATCGGTAACTTCATTGCGATATAATCATAGGCTTTACCAATCCGACAGATTAATAAAATATTCAATCTGCATTAATCTGGAACACCGAGCCAATGATAGAAAAACTGACCTTCGGCCTGTTTACCCAAGAAGATTCGCGCAGCTTCATGCGCTTGATGGCTTACATCCGTCCTTATAAAGTCCGCATCATTTTTGCGTTAATTGCTATCTTCGGCGTCGCCGCCACCGAAAGCTATCTTGCCGCCTTCATTGCCCCCTTGGTCAACCAAGGCTTCGCCCCGCCTTCAGCTCCGCCCGAACTCAATACCGCAGGCGGCATCGTCGCCACGCTGCAAAACTGGAAAGACCAATTTACCTACCTGATTTGGGGTACGCCTAACAAAGTCTGGGTTGTACCGGTATTTTTTATCTTTTTGGTCATTATTCGAGGCATCAGCCGCTATGTCAGTACCTATCTCTTGACTTGGGTTTCCGTCATGGCAATCAGTCATCTGCGCCGCGATATGTTTGCCAAGATGCTGCAACTTTCTTCCAAATTCCATCAGGAAACCCCGTCCGGTACGGTTTTGATGAATATGGTGCAAATGGCGGAACAATCCATCAGCAACGCCAGCAATGTATTTATCGTTTTAACCCGCGATACCATGATTGTCATCGGTTTGGTCTGCGTCCTGCTTTATTTGAACTGGCAGCTCAGCTTGGTTGTTGCCCTGATGTTCCCGCTGCTGTCTTTGTTGTCCCGCTATTACCGTAATCGTCTGAAAGACATTATTGCGGGAGCGCAACTCAGTATCGGTACCATGAACAATGTCGTCAACGAAGTCCATCAAGGACACCGCGTGGTCAAACTCTTCGGCGGCCAACGTCAGGCTGTCGAACGTTTCACCGCTGTCAACGACACCATCGTCCGTCTCGGTAAAAAAATCACTCAAGCGACTGCGGCACGTTCCCCGTTCAGCGAACTGATTGCGTCGTTTGCTTTGGCTATTGTCATCTTTATCGCCCTTTGGCAGAGCCAACAAGGACATACCACCATCGGCGAATTTATGGCGTTTATCGTTGCCATGCTGCAAATGCTCAGCCCGATCAAAAACTTGGCGAACATCAGCATCCCCATGCAGACTATGTTTATTGCTTCTGATGCCGTTTGCCAATTCCTCGATACCGAGCCTGAAAAAGATAACGGTATAAAAATCCTGACCAATGTCGAAGGTCGTCTGAAATTTGATAACGTCGATGTCCGCTACCATGAAGACGGTAAAAAAGCCTTGGACGGCTTCAATCTTGACATCCGCCAAGGTGAACGCGTTGCTTTGGTCGGACGCTCAGGCAGCGGTAAGTCCACCGTCGTCAACCTGCTTCCGCGTTTTGTCGAACCAAGCTCCGGCGCGGTTTATTTGGATGATGTGAATATCGAAGACATCAAGCTCGACAACCTGCGCTCCCAGTTCGCCCTTGTTTCCCAAGATGTCTTTTTGTTTGAAGGCACGCTTTGGGAAAACGTCCGTTACAGCCGTCCCGATGCTACTGAAGAAGAAGTATTGGCAGCCCTCAAAGCCGCGAATTTGCAAGATTTGGTTGAAAGCTCGCCGCATGGTTTGAACCAACAGATAGGTGCAAACGGCAACCAACTCTCCGGTGGTCAGCGTCAACGTGTTGCCATCGCCCGCGCCATTTTGAAAGATGCCCCCATCCTGCTTTTGGACGAAGCCACCAGCGCGCTGGACAATGAATCCGAACGCCTCGTTCAACAAGCCCTCGAACGCCTGATGGAAAACCGCACCAGCATCATCGTCGCCCACCGCCTGACCACCGTCGAACAAGCCGACCGTATCATCGTTATGGATGAAGGCCATATTGTCGAACAAGGCACACACAGCGAGCTGATGGCTCAAAACGGTTACTATGCCATGCTGCGCAATATGCCAAAGCAGGCAGCAGGTTGATTTTCAGACGACCCGTCGGCCAGTTGAAGGACGATTTGTCTAAAAGGTCGTCTGAAAATACCAAGCTGCAAGACAAGGAAGGCTGCCGAACAGACAGAAAGGAACTATCTGCATGAATCATCAAGCCCAGTCCCCCACCGTCTCCGTGATGATCCCTTACTACAACTGTAAGGAATACATTGTAGAAACCATCCAGTCCGTCCTTAGCCAAAGCTATCAGAATTTTGAAATCATCATTGTTGACGATGGCTCCGACTCGGAACACGCCGATTTTTTGAGGGAGTTTCTGGCGGACAAGCCCGCCATACGTTACGCCGTACAAAACAATCAAGGCGTTGCCGCCGCCCGAAACCATGCGGCGCGGCTGGCGGGGGGCAAATACTTCCTGTTTCTCGATTCAGACGACCTCATCCTGCCGGATTACATCGAAAAATGCGTCACGGTTTTGGAAAACAATCCCGACTGCAAGCTGGTGTATCCGTTGGCAGAATATTTTGATGCGCAAGAAGGTTTGTGGAATCTGCCGGATTATGACGGTTTGGGAAGTCTGTTGAAGGGGAATCGCATCCCTGTCATTTCTATGCATCGTGCCGAGGATTTCGTCTCTTTGGGTGGGTTTGATGAAAACCTGACAACACATGAAGATTGGGATCTTTGGATACGCCTCTTAAGCAACGGCGGAACCGTTATCCGTATTCCGGAAGTATTGTTCCGCTACCGCAAACGCCGTGACGGGTCATCACTGATTAACCGCTTGGAGCAAAATCCTGATTTAAACCGCGAAGACTGGCAAAAAGTCTACGAGAAAAACCGCGCGCTGTTTATGCAATATCATTTGGGATATTCCGACTGTATTCAAAAAATATCCTTACTAGAACAACAAATCCAATCTTTATCCGAATTAAACCTTCAATTGCGAGAAGACAATACCAATATGCAAAATCAAAACCAAGAATTGCAGCATGTAATGGCAAAACTGCTGCAACAAACCGAACTGTCTGCCAAGCAGACCGAGTCTCTGCAACAGCAAATCGACATGTTGATGCAGTTGATGGTGCGCAGCCAGGCAGCAGAAGAGCAATCGAAAGAACAAGAAAAACAAATCGAACTGCTGAAAAAACAAATCGATACCTTGCAGCAGGAAAAACAGTCGCTCGAACACACCATCCATACCTTGAATGAAAACAGGCAATCGTTCGAGCAAACCATACACGGACTCAATGAAAACCGTGCTTTATTGGAGCAGCACATCCGTCAGGAAAGCCAACGATTGGCAAAATACAAAGGGTTGTGGACGGTTAAGGTATTCAAGCCGTTCGTTAAAACCGAACAGGCCATCAGCTCTGCCAACCGCTACCGCAAAGGCTTCCGTCTTTTGGTGCGTGAGAAGGGCAGTATCGGCAAGGCATATCAGTTTTTACGCCGCCATTACAAGCAAACCCATTCGATTAAAAGCGTGAAACAGCTTTTAAAAACAGTCGGTTCTTCGCCTGTTGTTGCACAGGAAGTTCTTGGTGTTCAGGCAGACCCGATTCCGCAAACGTTTATCCAGCGGCTGTCCAAACATGCTGCCGACACGCTTGCGCCTAAAGTTGCCATCATTGCCGAACTTAGCATTCCGCAATGCAAAAAATACCGCGTTATCCAAAAGCAGGAAATGCTTGAAGAGCTGGGTATTCCTTGTTCCGTGACTTCCTGGACGGACAGCAACGAAGCCAAGAAACAGATTTCTTTGGCAAGTTTGGTGATTTTCTACCGCGTTCCCGGTTTTGACAGCGTAATGGATTTAATTGCGGAATGCCGTCGTCTGAACATCAAAACATTATGGGATGTTGATGATTTGATTTTTGACGAAGATGTCCTGAAAACCAGCAGCACCATCAACTCGCTTGAACCGGCTGAAAAAGAAGGCGTAATCAACGGCGCGAAACTTTACCGGCAAGCCATGTTGGCGTGCAACGAAGGCATCGCTTCGACTTCCGGGCTGGCAAAAGCCATGAAGGAAGCAGGTTTGGAAACCGTTTATGTGGTTGAAAACGCGTTGGATGATGAAACGCTGGCAGCGGCACGCAGCATTGAGGGTCGTCTGAAAAAACAAGAAGACGGTTTGATTCGGATTATTTACGGTTCGGGCACCAAAACGCACAACATCGACTTCTTGGAAGCCGCTCCCGCACTTGCCAACATATTGAAAGAAAATCCGAATGTCAGGTTCAGAATCATCGGCTATTTGGAGCTGCCCGAATATTTCGATGAAGTACAAAGCCAAATCGAGCGCATCCCGTTTTGCAACTATACGGAATACCTGACTTATTTGTCCGAATGCGACATCAGCATTGCTCCTTTGGAAAACTTCGTTTTCAACGATGCCAAGAGCAATATCAAATACCTTGAAGCATCGATTACCAAAGTGGCTTCCATATGTTCGCCAAGGGCGGCTTTCGCCGATGTGATTGTCAACGGTGAAAACGGCTTTCTGGCAGACAGCGAACAGCAATGGCATGAAGCGTTCGACACCCTGATTCAAAATCCCGAGTTGCGCGACAGTATGGCGCAGGCTGCATACCGTACGGTCATGGAAACATACAGCCCTCAAGCCATCGGCAGCACGCAGCTTGCACCTGCCGTCCGTTTTGAATCTGCCGCAAAAGGGAAAACCAAAGTCTTATCGTTTAATGTTTACTATCATCCGCAATCGTTTGGCGGGGCGACCATCGTTGCCGAGCAACTGAACAAACTGCTTGCCGATGAAGAAGCCTACGAAATATATGCGGTAACGACTTTGCCGATGAAGAGCTGGCTGCCGCCGTACAACGTCATCCGTTACGAATACGGCAAAGTGACCGTTTTCGGCGTTGCCGTTCCTTCAGAAGATGCAGCCGCCCACGAAAACCCGCGTTTTGATGAGGCCGTCAAAGACATCATCGAACTCGTACAGCCCGACATCGCCCATATCCACTGCATTCAAAGCATGGGTGTCGGTATGGTCGATATTTGTCGGGAAGCCGGTGTCAAAACCCTTGTTACCCTGCATGACGCATGGTGGATTTGTCCGAACCAGTTCATGCTTGACGAAAATGAAGTCTTCCGCGAGCAATGGAATACCGAAGACGAACGGAGCAAAACCATAGCCCGCGCCTTGGCGAAAATCGATATGTTGCTTGCGCCCAGCAAATATTTTGCCGAACTGCATGAAAAAACCTTGGGCAGGAACGTCCTCGTCAACAAAAACGGCGTTACCCGCCCCTTGGGTCAAATATCCAAACGGAAAAAAGACGTTATCCGCTTCGGTTATGTCGGCGGAAAAACCAAAATCAAAGGCGTTCATCTGATTTTGGAAGCCTTCAGGAAATACCGTTTCCCCAATACCGAACTGGTTGTCGTGGACAATATGCTCAACGTCGGCGCACGTTCGTTTTTTGACAGCGATTTCGACGGCGTGGAACGCTTCCGTATCGAACCTGCTTACAGCCAAGATACCATCGACCATTTCTTCTCGGAAATCGATGTTTTGCTGTTCCCGACCCAATGGAAAGAAAGTTTCGGCTTGACAGTTAGGGAAGCAGTGTTGCGTGATGTTTGGGTAATCGCCACGGATGCAGGCGGCGTGTCCGAAGACATTATTGACGGCGAAAACGGCACGATCATCCCGTTTGACAGCGGCGTGGAAGAATTGAGCCGCGCCATTGCCGAAGTTTGCGAACGTTATCAAGCAATGGACGATGGCGCAGTTATTGAATTGCCGAAAAGCCATATTCGGACTTTTGCGGAACAAAAAGACGAATTGGCAGGCCTATACCAAGAAATACTGTCGAACCAAGCAGATTGATGTTTTCAGACGACCTTTTTGATGGCAGCAAAGGGTCGTCTGAAAATGACAGCGAATGGACTTAACCCCGTACGGTGTTGACTTATCGAAACTAATTTTCACTGCATTAAAGCACCTACAATTAACCGCACCACACCTAAATCATGAATAAAACCATCATCCTAGCCGTTCCCTATATGTACGGGTTGGACAAGTGCATAGAGAAAAACCTGCGCTTCCACGGCTTCAATGTCATCAATCTCTGTTACGACGACAGGGACTCATACTATCCGCACATAGGCTGCCGTATTCTCGGTTTATATCATAAACACATTAAAAAAGACGGCGATTACAAGAAAAAACTGAAATATTCCCGCTACCGCAAGCAGATAGCCGAAAAACTGGCTTCCTTGGAAGGTGGCAAAGCAGACTACGCCCTTTGCATCCGCGCCAATATTTATCCCAAAGAAATCATTTCCGCCATCCGCGAACACAGCAAAGTATGCGTCAACTACCAATGGGACGGTATCGACCGTTTCCCCGACATCATCGAATATCTGCCCTATTTTGACCGCTGCTGGGTGTTCAATAAAAACGATGTGGAGAAATACCCCCAACACCGTTTCAAAGCAACCACCAATTTCTATTTCGATTTTCCGATTGACGGAAACGGAAAAACGGAAGGCCTTTATTTTTTAGGCGGCTACGAAGCAGGCAGGGAACATCAAACCTCCGTTTTTCTCGATGAAGCACGCAGACTGGGACTGCCTTTGGATTTCCACATCTACTGCAAAGACGACCGCGCAAGCAAAATTTTCGGCAACGACGGCATTACCTATTTAGACAGACAAAGCATCCTGAGCTTCGAGCAGAACCTGCAAAAGGTCAAAAACTGCCTGGCAGTCGTCGATTTTGTCCAATTTGAAAATTACGGCCTGTCTTTCCGCGTATTCGACGCCCTGTGTTTCGACAAAAAACTGATTACCACCAATCAGGCGGTAGCGGAATGCGACTTCTACCATCCCGACAACATCTTCATTTGGGACGGAGAAAGCCTTGACGGATTGGAAGACTTTTTCAGACGACCTTACCATCCTGTTCCCGAAGAAATAAAAGCCAAATACGCCTTCGGCAACTGGGTTCGCCGAATCCTCGACATATCAGACGAAGCATAAACAGATACCATGCCGACCGAACAAAAAACGATTATCCTGGGCATGCCTGCCGACAACCAAATTTACCGTGTTATTGAAGCTGCTCTTAATCATCACGGCTTCAACGTCGTCAGCGTCGTCATGGACAACCTGAATTTCCGCTATCCCTCCCTTTCCTGCCGTCTGAAAATCAAATTCAGGCAACTGGTGCTGCGGGACAAAAACGCCAAAAAAGACTTTAAATCCGCCCAATTAATCCGAGACGTCGAAAACAAACTGGCAGAATACGGCGAAGCGGATTACGCCCTATTTATCCGCGGCGACATCTACTCGCCCGAGTTTCTGAATATGATTAAACGCCATACCCGTCATGACAATATGGTCAACTACCAATGGGACGGCATCGACCGTTTCCCTGCCATTTGGGATTGCGCCGACCGGTTCGACCGCATTTACGTTTTCGATCCCGCCGATATGCGAAATCCGAAACATCCCTTCCTGCCGACCACCAACTTC
This sequence comes from uncultured Neisseria sp., assembly GCA_963532335.1. Taxonomy (GTDB): domain Bacteria; phylum Pseudomonadota; class Gammaproteobacteria; order Burkholderiales; family Neisseriaceae; genus Neisseria. Next base: position 10,317 of record CAUSKT010000006.1, read on the forward strand.
TATTTCGACCACGACGTCAACCTGCCCGAAAACCCGCCCAACGATTTCTATTTCATCGGCTGGCATATGCCCGACCGCGCCCCGATTATTTCCGCGTTCGGCAAAGCGGCCGAAACGCTGGGCTGGAAGCTCGACTTCAATATCGGCTGTCTGAATACCGACGTCGATACCCTCCGCCGTTTTTATCCTACGGAAAACATCAAAATCTTCATCGGCGTCAGAAGTTTCGCAGACAACCTCGAAGCCGCCAAACAGGCAAAAATCCTGATAGATTTCAAAACGCCCGTTCACAACGGCCTCTCGTTCCGCCCCTTCGAAGCCCTCGGCTACCGCAAAAAACTGATTACCACCAACGCCGAAATCAAAAAATACGATTTCTACCACCCCGACAACATCTTCGTTTGGGACGGTAAAAGTTTGGACGGTTTGGCAGAATTTGTCGCCAAACCCTACTGCGAACTGTCGCCCGAAATCTACCAAAAATATAGCTTCGGCAACTGGTTGCGCTATATTCTGGACATACCGCCCCATCAAAAAATAACCCTGCCCGAATAAACGGAGAGGTCGTCTGAAATTTGCCGATATAGCAGATTGAAATAGGCAATTCCAGCACCGTCATTCCCGCGTAGGCGGGAATCTAGAGATTTGAGATTACGGTAATCTCTAAACATCTCTGAAAGATTAAGATCGGGATTCCCGCCTGCGCGGGAATGATAATACGGAGGCTTCTTATTTTGTTTCAGACGACCTCAAAAATTAGATTCATCACACTATTTATGCTATAAGGTCGTCTGAAATCAACAGACTCCATTCTCAAAACAAGGAAGTAAACATGAGCACACAAGATTTAAGCGGCAAAGTCGCATTGGTAACAGGCGCATCGCGCGGTATCGGCGCGGCGATTGCCGACACACTGGCGGCGGCGGGTGCCAAAGTCATCGGCACGGCGACCAGCGAAAGCGGCGCGGCAGCGATTAGCGAGCGTCTGGCGCAATGGGGCGGCGAAGGCCGTGCATTGAATTCCGCCGAACCCGAAACTATCGAAAACCTGATCGCCGACATCGAAAAAGAATTCGGCAAACTGGACATTCTGGTCAACAACGCCGGCATCACCCGCGACAACCTCTTGATGCGTATGAAAGAAGAAGAGTGGGACGACATCATGCAGGTTAACCTCAAATCCGTGTTCCGCGCCTCTAAAGCCGTATTGCGCGGCATGATGAAGCAGCGTGCCGGCCGCATCATCAACATCACATCCGTTGTCGGCGTGATGGGCAATGCCGGTCAGACCAACTATGCCGCGGCAAAAGCGGGCTTGATCGGTTTCTCCAAATCCATGGCGCGCGAAGTCGGCAGCCGCGGCATTACCGTCAACTGCGTCGCCCCCGGCTTTATCGACACCGACATGACCCGCGCCCTGCCTGAAGAGACCCGCAAAACCTTCGAAGCGCAAACTTCGCTGGGCAAATTCGGCGAAGCGCAGGATATTGCCGATGCGGTCTTGTTCCTCGCTTCCGACCAAGCAAAATACATCACCGGTCAAACGCTGCACGTCAACGGCGGTATGCTGATGCCTTGATTCGGCTTGGAAAATAAAGAAGGTCGTCTGAAAACAGATTTCAGACGACCTTTTTGTTTTGCCGCTTGGATGAAAAGGTTGGGGTAAACAGTTTAACCTTTGTTGAGTATCTGTTTGTTTTCGCCTTCGCGCCGCAGCTCTTTGGGGAGGACGAAGACGATGCTTTCTTCTGCGCCTTCGCCTTCGCGTATGGTTTCGTGTCCCCATTGCTGTATGGTTTGCAGGACTTCCCTGACCAAAACTTCGGGGGCGGATGCGCCGGCGGTTACGCCGACTTTGTGTTTGCCTTCGAACCATTCGTGTTGCAGGTAGCCGGCGTTGTCGACCATATAGGCATCGATGCCTCGTTGGGCAGCGACTTCGCGCAGGCGGTTGCTGTTGGAAGAGTTGGGCGAGCCGACGACGATGACGATGTCGCATTCTTCCGCCAATTCTTTGACGGCAGTTTGGCGGTTGGTCGTGGCGTAGCAGATGTCTTCTTTGTGCGGGTTGCGGATGTTGGGGAAACGGGCGTTCAGAGCGGCAATGATGTCTTTGGTTTCATCGACGGACAGGGTGGTTTGGCTGACGTAGGCGAGTTTGTCGGGGTTTTTGACTTGCAGCCCGGCGACGTCTTCAACGGTTTCGACCAGCAGCATCCTGCCGGGCGGAAGCTGTCCCATGGTGCCTTCGACTTCGACGTGGCCTTTATGTCCGATCATGATGATTTCGCAATCTTGCGCGTCGAGGCGGGCGACTTCTTTGTGGACTTTGGTCACGAGCGGGCAGGTGGCATCGAATACGCGGAACCCGCGTTCGGCGGCTTCCTGCTGCACGGCTTTGGAGACACCGTGTGCCGAGTAAATCAGGATAGCGCCTTTGGGTACGTCGGCGAGGTTTTCGATGAATACCGCACCTTTTTCACGCAGGTTGTCCACGACGAATTTGTTGTGGACGACTTCGTGGCGGACGTAAACCGGTGCGCCGAATTCTTCCAGCGCGCGCTCGACGATGCTGATGGCGCGGTCAACGCCGGCGCAGAAGCCGCGCGGGTTGGCAAGGATGATGGTTTTTTGGGTCATGTGTATGGTCCGGATTTCAGACGACCTTATAGGTTGTCGGTTGTTGGTTCGTCGGTCGGTTTGGGTTGTTTTTTGTGGAACAGTCCGTCCAAAACCAATAAAACGGCACCGACGCAGATAAAGCTGTCGGCAACATTAAACGCGGGATAATACCAATCCTTCCAGTAAAACAGTAAGAAATCAACCACATGACCGTGAATCAATCGGTCGATGACGTTACCGAGCGCGCCGCCGATAATCATGGCGGCGCCGATTTTGCCCGAAAGGCGGAACTCGTCGCGCAGGATGGCGCGGGCGAGATAGGCGCTGATGACGAGTGCCAGCCCTAAGAAAAAGAATTTCTGCCAGCCGCCTTGGTCGGCAAGGAAGCTGAATGCCGCGCCGGGGTTGTAGGCAAGGGTCAGGTCGAATAAGGACGGGATGATGTTGAGTCGCTCGCCTTCTTGGAAGTGGGCGAGGATTTCCCATTTGGTCAGTTGGTCAAGCGCGATGCCGGTCAGCGCAATCAGCAGGTAGGCGGTTTTTTTGGAAAGGGAGGAAGACATTTGGTTGAAGCTGCCTGAATAAAAACAAAGCGGCTATTTTACCCGAAAGCGCAAAAGCCGTGTTTCAAAAGGTCGTCTGAAAACCTTTTATTACAGGCAAGACGCAGGGTTTTGCAGGGTTATCGCAAAACCGCGTAAACGCTGCGCGCAAAAACACTGTCATACGTAAAACAAGGTTTATTTGCTTGATAGGGTGTTGCCTTGCCGATAACATGGCGGCGTTTTTATATGCCTTCCCCGAAAGGATACAGTATGGCTAAAACAAAATCTTTATTGGCAACCGGCATTTTGGCGCTTTTCTCCGCCACCGCCTTCGCCGCCCCGCTTCCTGCCGAAATTTACCTTCCCGCAGGCGCGCATACGGTTAAAGCCGACCGTCAGGGCAACGGCGAATTCGAATACGAAGCCGAGCTGCCCGCACGCGGCAACCCGATTCCGTCTTTGGCGAAAAAAGTCATCGCCCACGCGCGCAGCAAAGGTTTTCAAGTGGTCGAATCTGAAATCAAACACGACGATGCCGATTTGAAATTCAAACGCGGCAGACAAGAATTGGACGTGTCCATCGAAAACAAAGGACACGGCCGCATCGAATACAAAGCTGATTTAGACTTGGACAAACGCTAAATCGACACATACCGCAAAGGTCGTCTGAAAAGAGGTTTCAGACGACCTTTTCACATGGCGGCGTTAACAATTGTTTATGGTTTTTACAACATTTGTTTTATCCGTAAAAACCGTTCGGAAGAAAACACGGGTCGTCTGAAACCTCTTTTCAGACGACCTGTGTATAGGATTGGACAAGCGGCATTCAATCAACAGGGTGGGGCGAATTCGCGCCGAAACAGAACAAGACCGAATCATGCCGTATCGTTTTATTTGCCACCGCAATATTTTGTTTTACTGTAAAACACGGTAAAATCCGCGCTCAAAACAATATAAAGCAAAACCATGCCCGAAGCACCCAAATGCCCGATATGGTTTCGCCTCAAATAAAAAACGCAGATTTAAGCGCCATTGCAACCCAAACGTCTTACGAAATCATGAAAACACTCTTACTCCTCTCCCTGCTCGCCGTGTCCGCAGCGGAAGCCGCCGACGTGCCGTCCGAGCCTCAAAACCAGCCTGCCCCCGAGTTGCAGGTCAAAACGGCAGAACCTGCCCCCGTCGAAGAAGCAGCGGCCAAGCCTGCCGCCGAAACGTCGTCTGAAAAAGTCGTCAACGTCGATGCCAAAACTCTGCTCGACAATCCCCAATTGCTTTCCCGCGCCATGTATTCCGCCGTTGTTTCACGCAATATCGCGGGCATCAAAGTCGTCCTGCCGATTTACGAACAATGGCCGGGACACGATAAAAACATGGCGCTTTACGCGCACGGCTTGGTTGCCCAAGACGAAGGCAAAATGAAAGAAGCCATCGGGTATTACCGTCAATTTATCGCCGAAAACCCTGATGCCCCCGTCGTCCGCTGGCAGCTTGCCACCGCTTTGTTTGAAGACAAGCAAAACGAAGCCGCCGCCGACCAGTTCGACAAACTTAAAACAGAAGCCAACCTGCCCGAGCCGCTCGTCAAAGGCATCGAATCCTACCGCAAAGCATTGCGCGAGCGCGATTCGTGGAAATTCAACGCCGGCTTGAGCGTTACCCGCGAACAAAACATCAACCAAGCCCCCAGCCGCCGCACATACGGCAACTGGACTTTCCCCGAACCCATCGACGCCACCGCCATCAACTACCAACTCGGCGCAGAGAAAAAATGGTCGCTGCCCAAAGGCTGGTACGTTACGGCAGGCGCGGACAATTACGGCAAGATTTATCCCGAACAAACCAAGTATAACGACGTAACCACCCGCTTCTCAGTAGGCGCAGGCTACGCCGACCAGCGCAACGACATCGGCTTGACCCCGTTCCACGAACGCCGCTTCTACGGCAACGACCCGTATACCTACTCCAGCGGTGCGCGCCTGCACATCAACCGCTGGTGGCAGCCTAAGCTGCAAACCTTGAGTGCCGTTGAAATGGGTCGTCTGAAAAACACCCGCCGCGCCAAATCCGACAACAACAACCGCCTGTTGAGCAATTCCGTCGTCTATTACCGAAACGCCCGCCAATACTGGGTCGGCGGTTTCGACATCTATCAGGAACGCAATAAAGAAGACAAATCGGACAGCTTCGACCGTTACAGCCTCCGTACCGCATGGGGGCAGGAATGGGGCAAAGGGCTGTCCACCATGTTGCGGCTGAGTGCGGCGCAACGCCGTTATCAAACGCCCAGCCTTTTGAGCGGTCAGGAAAACCGCCGCGATAAAGAAGCGGATATTTCGCTCGCCGTGTGGCACCGCGCTTTCCACTTCAAAGGCATCACCCCGCGCCTGACCGTCGCCCATCACAAAACATGGAGCAACGACAAATACTACGAATACGGCAAAACCAGAATGTTTGTCGAATTCAGCAAAACGTTCTGACGGTTTGCTTTGAGCGATAAAAAAGGTCGTCTGAAAACCTAGAAAAAAGGTTTTCAGACGACCTTTCGTTTAGCCTGGTGGGAAATGCGGATTACAGGCTGTAATACATTTCAAATTCCAACGGATGCGGCGCCATGCGGATGCGGCGTACGTCTTCTTCTTTGAAGGCGATGTAGCTGTCGATCCAGTCTTTGCTGAACACGCCGCCGCGCAACAGGAATTCGTGGTCGGCTTTGAGGGCGGCGAGGGCTTCTTCCAAAGAGGCGCAGACGGTTGGGACGAGTGCGTCTTCTTCCGGCGGCAGGTCGTAGAGGTTTTTATCGGCAGGGTCGCCCGGATGGATTTTGTTTTGAATGCCGTCCAAACCCGCCATCAGCAGGGCGGCGAATGCCAAGTATGGGTTGGCGGTCGGGTCGGGGAAACGCGCTTCGATGCGGCGTGCCTTGCTGCTGTTCACTGATGGGATGCGGATGGACGCGGAACGGTTTTTGGCAGAGTAGGCGAGCTTGGTCGGCGCTTCAAAGTGCGGCACAAGGCGTTTGTAGGAGTTGGTGGACGGATTGGTAATCGCGTTCAGGGCTTTGGCGTGTTTGATGATGCCGCCGATGTAGTAAAGGGCGGTGTCGCTCAAGCCGGCATAGCCGTCGCCTGCGAACAGGTTTTGACCGTCTTTCCAGATGGATTGGTGGACGTGCATGCCGCTGCCGTTGTCGCCCATGATGGGTTTGGGCATGAAGGTGGCGGTTTTGCCGAAGTTGTGGGCGACGTTTTGGATGACGTATTTCATGTCTTGGGTTTGGTCGGCACGTTTGACCAAGGTGGCAAAGCGCGTGCCGATTTCCATTTGGCTGCCGGTGCCGACTTCGGCGTGGTGGACTTCGACTTCGATGCCGAGTTCTTCCAAAATGTTCACCATGGCGGAGCGCAGGTCTTGTCCGGCGTCAATCGGGGCGACGGGGGCGTAGCCGCCTTTGACGGCGGGGCGGTGGCCGGTGTTTTGACCGTCCATGTGCAGCCCGCTTGCCCATGCGCCGCTTTCGGACGTGATTTCGTAACGGGTTTTGTGCATATCGGTTTCAAACTCTACGCCGTCGAAGACGAAGAATTCGGGTTCGGGGCCGAAGTAGGCGGTGTCGCCGATGCCGGAGGATTTGAGGTAGGCTTCGGCACGGCGGGCGATGGAGCGCGGGTCGCGGTCGTAGCCTTGACCGTCGGCGGGGTCGATGACGTCGCAGGTGAGGACAACGGTGGTGTCGTCGTAGAAGGGGTCGATGAAGGCAGTCGCAGGGTCGGGACGCAACTGCATGTCGGATGCCTGAATGCCTTTCCAGCCGCCGATGGACGAGCCGTCAAACGCCTGACCGTTTTCAAACCACTCTTCAGGGTCGTCGAGGACGATGCGGGCAGGGACGGTGAAGTGGTGCTGCTTGCCTTTGGTATCGGTAAAGCGCAAATCTACGAAGCGGGCTTCGCTTTCTTCAATCAGTTTTACTGCGTCTTTAATAGACATTTTCGGCTCCTAAATGGGAAGTAACGGATACGCAATCTCGCGGAAAATCTGCTGCATTTTATCACGCCGAAGGTCGTCTGAAACCGCAAATCCGTTAAATTTCTGACTTGCGGAATATAGTTTCAGACGACCTGATTGTCAACAATCTTGCTGAGGGGCTCTTTAAAAGAGCTATATGCGTCCGCTGTCTACTTTCCTCCAAAAAGACTGTTCTTTCCTACAGAATTCATCATATGCATCGTTATCATCAATTTGACTGATTTTATTTTCCAAATTACGTGCTGAGGTTTCAACTTCTTTTTTTGCTTCTGCAACATTCATATAATTATTGCATCCTGCTAATTCCCACTGGGTTGCAATCTCATTATTGCTACGGCTTGGGGTAAATTCACAAAGCGAGGCGACAGTCTCATAGTAGCCGATATTTCGTGCAAATTGTCTGCACTGGGCAAGCTTGTTCTGAAAAGCTATTTCTTGTTCTTGACGTTGTTTTTCCGCTGCTGCTTCCGAAGCGGCATTGGCAGCTTCCAGTTGTGCTTTTAAGTCGTCGATTTCCGCCTGCATGGATTCTTCGATTGAGCTTGCTGTTTCAATTTCTGATGCAAGGCTGGCTGAATTGTTTGTATCGTCTAACCAAGCAAGTTCGGAATCCGAAGGACTTTCTGTACTCGTGGGGATTGTTGGGGCTTGGTTTGAGATTGGATTTTCTCTGAATGATTGCCTCGAAGACATAAATTCTAAAACTATAAAAATTATGATAACAGCAATAGTAAGCCAAAAGATTTTTTCGCGCAGATTTGTATTTTTCTCATTTTGTACTTTTTTCTTTGGAGTCTTTGTTTGCTGATGTGTATTTTGCTGATGCTGCATTTTCTCTGCCTGTGATTGCTGATAAGTTTCTTGTTCCCACTCTTCCTCTTCTTTCGTGCATGATTGTCTGCTAGATGCCTGTTGATTTGACTGTTCTGTTTTTTGTCTTTCTTCTTGTTCCTGTTCTCTCAATTTTTGATCATAAGCTCGACGACTTTCAGGATTCGACAATACGGCATAAGCTTGATTGATAATTTTCATGATGCGCTGGCTTTCATCTGAATTGCCATTGCGGTCTGGATGGTATTTTTGTGCTAATTGGCGATAAGCTTTTTTAATTTCTTTTATCGATGCATTGCGCGGTATTTTCAAATTATCGTAATGAGTGCGTGTTGCCATTGATAGTCCCTTATTTCAGAAATATGCCGTCCAAAAAAGTTTGGACGGCATAGGTTTAGTTAATTTAAAAATTTGTCATCGTGGAAAATGAGAACAAACGAAGTTATACATATCCTCTCCTCTTGAGTCAGGTATTACATATGAATATTTTCTATCGTATGCAGGTATTGTATAAGAGGATACGGGATTTCCTGATTTTGAATAATTAGTTTCAGTTAAAAATCGGATACTGCTATCATTGCAGTTCATTTCAACTAACAATTTGGTACTCATGTAGAATTTATTATCAAATGTTTTCTGTGGCTTACTATATTCTATAGTGAACCATGCTCGATTGTCGGTACGACTGTCTACATCTCCATAAGTAATCCCATCATTGGAAAAATTTACAGGAATCCAATCTGCCGCATTAGCCTGAATAGCAAAGCTCATCACCAATATTGTTAAAAGAAAATACTTGTTCATTCTGTTTGCCTTAATTTATAAAGAATGTGTATATTTTAGAAAAAAAAACGATTTTTTACAATAATGGTGTTCTGTCTAGTTTGATGATGGAAGGCGTTGTTTTATTTCTATCATTTCATCTTTAACTTTGTCGTTATAAAATAGCTTTCCTCCTTTGTAAGATGTCGAATATGAATGACAAGTACCGTTATGCCGTTTTTGGCAACCCCGTCGCACACAGCAAATCGCCGCAAATCCATCGGCAGTTTGCCTTGCAGGAAGGCGTTGAAATCGAATATGAACGCATTTGCGCCGACATCGGCGGTTTCGCGCAGGCGGTCGAAGCGTTTTTTGCCGACGGCGGGCGTGGGGCGAATGTTACCGTACCGTTCAAGCAGGAAGCGTTTGCCTTGTCGGACGAACATTCCGAACGCGCGTTGGCAGCGGGTGCGGTCAATACGCTGATTTTGCTGGAAAACGGTAAAATACGCGGCGACAATACCGACGGAATCGGACTGACGGACGATATTTCAAAGAGGCTGGGCGTGGAACTGTCAGGTAAAACCGTCTTGCTGCTCGGCGCGGGCGGCGCGGTGCGCGGCGTGATTCCCGTATTGAAAGAATACCGCCCCGCGCGCATCGTTATCGCCAACCGAACCCATGCCAAAGCGGCGGAAATGGCGGCGCATTTCGGTATTGAAGCCATACCTTTGGATGAACTGGAAGGCGGCTTCGACATCATCATCAACGGCACATCCGGCGGCTTAAGCGGACAGCTTCCCGCCGTATCGCCCAAAGTCTTTGAACATTGCACCTTGGCTTACGATATGGTTTACGGCGAAGCGGCAGAGCCGTTTTTAGCGTTCGCCCGCCAATCAGGCGCAAAACAAACCGCCGACGGATTGGGCATGCTGGTCGGACAGGCGGCGGCTTCCTACCGGCTTTGGCGCGGTTTCGCACCCGATGTCCTGCCCGTCGTCCAATATATGAGAGAGTTATAAAATGTTCCGCATCATCAAATGGCTGATTGCCCTGCCTTTGGGCGCATTTATCTTTTTCAACGCTTACGTGTACGGCAACATCATCACTTACCGCGCCGTCGCGCCGAACAAAACCGCCTTCATGGCGATGCGGATGCGGCAGTTTCAAAGCGAAGGCAAAGATGTCGCGCTCGATTACCGTTGGGTACCTTACGACCGCATTTCGGTCAACCTGAAAAAAGCCCTGATTGCCTCCGAAGACGCCAAATTCGCCGAACACGGCGGCTTCGACTGGGGCGGCATCCAATACGCCATCAAACGCAACAAACAAAGCGGCGAAGTCAAAGCAGGCGGCTCGACCATCAGCCAACAGCTTGCCAAAAACCTGTTTCTGAACGAAAGCCGCAGCTATATCCGCAAAGGCGAAGAAGCCGCGATTACCGCGATGATGGAAGCCGTTACCGACAAAGACCGCATTTTCGAGCTGTATCTGAACGCCATCGAATGGCACTACGGCGTATTCGGTGCAGAAGCCGCGTCCCAGTATTTTTATAAAAGACCCGCCGCCAACCTGACCAAACAGCAGGCCGCCAAACTCGCCGCCCGCGTGCCCGCGCCGCTGTTTTACGCCGACAACCCCAAAAGCAAACGCCTGCGCAACAAAACCAACATCATCCTGCGCCGCATGGGTTCGGCGGAGCTGCCTGAAAGCGATATGGATTGAGGTCGTCTGAAAACCATGTGACGGGTTTTCAGACGACCTTTGCGCAACTGTAACCTTGTTTGCCGTATCACATATATCGCCTATCTTCCCAGTTTCGATACGTTCTTCCGTCATTCCCGCGCAGGCGGGAATCCATTGTAAAACTTGAGAAACCTTGATTTGAAAAAGGTTTCTGAATTTCAAAAATGGATTCCCGCCGTAGCCTGTCCTCGCGCAGGCGGGGGCGGGAATGACGACAAGCGGTAAGTTGCGTGTCGAAAATAAAGTAATTTAGCTAAAGTACATAAGGGCGTTGGCAACGCCTTATCATTGCAATTTTAATCCACTCCAGAAAACGCCCGTTTCGTCATCTTTACCCCGCCTGAGCGGGAATGACGAAACGGGCGTTTTTGAATGGTTTTCTTTCTGCGCCGCTGTCTTCGGCGAAATTTACGCCACGAAATCCAAACCTATGTCTAACGAGCGGCTGCTGTGGGTCAGATAGCCGAGGGCGATGCCGTCCACGCCGGTTTGCGCCACGCGCTTCAGGCGGTCGAAGCCGATGCCGCCCGATGCTTCGCAATAGACGGTGTGGGGGTGCGCGGTTTGCGTGTGGCAGCGGTTTGCCGCTTCTTCCAGGGTTTCGTCGTCCATGTTGTCCAGCAAAATCCGTTCTGCGCCTGCTGCGATGGCTTCGTCCAGTTGTGCCAACGTGTCCACTTCGATTTCCACGCAGGTCAACGGTCCGACCGCCTGTTTTGCCTGCCGCACGGCTTGGGCGATGCTGCCGCAATAGGCGAGGTGGTTGTCTTTGATGAGTACGGCGTCGTCCAAACCCATGCGGTGGTTCACGCCGCCGCCTGCCCTGACGGCGTATTTTTGCAGGACGCGCAGCAGGGGGATGGTTTTGCGGCTGCACACGATGTCTGTACCGTATTCGGCGACTTCGGCAACGGCACGCGCGGTGGCGGTGGCGATGCCGCTCAAGTGAGTGAGGTAGTTGAGCGCGGTGCGTTCGGCGGCGAGCAGCGCGCGGGCGTTGCCTTCGACGGCGGCAAGCGTCTGACCTGCGCGGACGGCTTGCCCGTCGTGGATTTCGGCTTGGAAGCGGACGGACGGATCCATCGTCTGAAAGGCGAGGCGCGCCAAGTCCATGCCGGCGATGACGCCGTCTTCGCGGCTGACGAGGAAGAGTTTGGCGGTTTTGTCGGGTGAGATGACGGCGGCGGACGTAATGTCGCCGCGTCTGCCTAAATCTTCGCTCAAGGCTTGTTCGACCATGGGGCGCAAAAGGGTGTCGGGCAGGGGGAAGAGGGTGTTTTCAGACGACATGGAGTTTCCTTTGTTGAAAAATATTGATGTTGTACCGATGGGCAAAACTTCATTTTATAGTGGATTAACAAAAACCAGTACGGCGTTGCCTCTCCTTGTCGTACTATCTGTACTGTCTGCGGCTTCGTCGCCTTGTCCTGATTTAAAGTTAATCCACTATAGGTCGTCTGAAAACAGGCTAACGGCTGCCCAGCGGCAGTCCGATGTCCGAAATCAGCCTGTCGGGCAGGACGTCGTCGCGGAAGCGGTAAAGCTGCGCGGGACGGCCTTTGCTGCCCGATACGCCGGTATCCGACGGCTCGATGAGGTTTTGCTGCTGAATCTGGCGGCGGAAGTTTTGCTTGTGCAGCAATCTGCCGCTGATGGCTTCGACGCTGTTTTGCAGTTGCAGCAGCGTGAATTCGGGCGGCATCAGTTCGAAAATCACGGGGCGGTATTTGATTTTGGCGCGCAGGCGGGACAGGGCGGTTGCCAACACGCGGCGGTGGTCGTGGCGCATGGGCTGCCCCGTGAGCGCGAAGTCGAAGTTTGCCTGCGGCTCGGCGGCTTCCGCTATCAGGCCGCTTTCATACAGCATTTCATAGCGTTGCAAAACGTATTCTTCCGACCAGTTTTCCGGTTCGACCCCCCAGCACAAATGAATGCGCTTGAGCCGCTTTTGGCGGACTTCCTCCGTGTCCGCCGAGTTTGCCCAAATGCGCAGGCGGCTGACGATGGCGTCGCGCTGCCCGCCGTCGGTGCGCAAGTCTTCCCACGGGAAATAGTCGTAGCAGTCCTGCCATTTCGCGTCGGGATGCAGGATGCTGTCGGCTGCCTCGCGCACCAGTCCCAAGTAGCTGACGTACAACACGGGCATGCCGTGTTCGTTGCGGCGGTGGGTATCGACAAAGGTGTAAAGCTGTTCCACATAGCCCATAGGCTGCGAAGTCTGCTTGGCGACCCACAGCTTCACGCCCGCCTGCAGGGAATTGCGCAGGGGGGAGAGCGGGCCGTTGGGCAGGAGCGTGCCTTGGGCGACGGTCAATACCCGCAGGCCGCCGTCGGTAACGGCAATCAATACGGGAACCAGCTCGACGATGCTTTGCGGCGGGGCTTCGGCTTCGGGGTAGGCGTCCATGCTCGGCTTTCTGCGGGTGGGAAAGGCTTTATTGTAAACCAAAGCGGTTTGTCGGAACGAAGCGGGTCGGTTTTGCGGTATCTCAAACCTGTTTTCAGACGACCTTGCATATTATACTCAAGTTGAGCATAATATAAAAACAGTTTGAAAAACAGACGGCAAACCTTCATGCCGCCTGAAAAACAGTTACAAGGAAACATCATGCAAACCGCCGCCCGCCGCTCGTTCGACTACGATATGCCCCTCATCCAAACGCCGACTTCCGCCTGCCAAATCCGTCAGGCGTGGGCGAAGGTTGCCGACACGCCCGACCGCGAGACGGCAGGTCGTCTGAAAGACGAAATCAAGGCTTTGCTGAAGGAGAAAAACGCGGTCTTGGTGGCGCATTATTACGTCGATCCGCTGATTCAGGATTTGGCCTTGGAAACAGGCGGATGCGTGGGCGATTCGCTGGAAATGGCACGCTTCGGCGCGGAACACGAGGCCGGTACGCTGGTGGTGGCGGGCGTACGCTTCATGGGCGAGAGCGCGAAAATCCTCTGCCCTGAAAAAACGGTGCTGATGCCTGATTTGGAAGCAGAATGTTCTTTGGATTTGGGTTGCCCGGAAGAGGCGTTTTCGGCGTTTTGCGACCGACACCCCGACCGCACGGTGGTGGTGTACGCCAACACTTCCGCCGCCGTGAAAGCGCGTGCCGACTGGGTGGTAACGTCTTCGGTGGCGTTGGAAATCGTGTCGTATCTGAAATCGCGCGGCGAGAAACTGATTTGGGGGCCAGACCGCCACCTCGGCGACTACATCCACCGCGAAACGGGCGCGGATATGTTGTTGTGGCAGGGTTCGTGCATTGTCCACAACGAATTTAAAGGGCAGGAATTGGCGGCGTTGAAGGCGGAACACCCCGACGCGGTGGTGCTGGTTCATCCCGAATCGCCGCAAAGCGTCATCGAACTGGGCGACGTGGTCGGTTCGACCAGCAAACTGCTCAAGGCCGCCGTATCGCGTCCCGAAAAAAAATTCATCGTGGCGACCGATTTAGGCATCCTGCACGAAATGCAAAAGCAGGCGCCCGACAAAGAATTTATCGCCGCCCCGACGGCGGGCAACGGCGGAAGCTGCAAAAGCTGCGCGTTCTGCCCGTGGATGGCGATGAATTCGCTGGGCGGCATCAAATACGCCCTGACAAGCGGACACAACGAAATCCTGTTGGACAGAAAGCTGGGCGAAGCCGCCAAACTGCCTTTGCAGCGTATGCTCGACTTCGCGGCAGGACTGAAGAAAAAAGATGTGTTCAACGGAATGGGCCCCGCCTGATTTGCCGCCCATATTGCCGTTTCAGACGACCTCTCAAACAAGGACAACACCATGCAAACCGATTGCGACGTATTGATTGCCGGAAACGGGCTGGCAGCACTGACGCTCGCCCTGTCGCTGCCTGAATCGTTCCGCATCGTCATTTTGTGCAAAAACCGGCTGGACGACACCGCCAGCCGTCATGCGCAAGGCGGGATTGCGGCGGCGTGGTCGGGAGAGGACGACATCGAAAAACACGTTGCCGATACCTTGGAAGCGGGCGCGGGTTTGTGCGACGAAGCCGCCGTCCGCACCATCCTGTCGCAGGGCAAACCGGCAATCGAATGGCTGCTGGCGCAGGGCGTGGCGTTCGACCAAAATAATAACGACCTGCACCTGACGCGCGAAGGCGGGCATACCTGCCGCCGAATCGCCCACGTCGCCGACTACACGGGTGAAGCCGTCATGCAGAGCCTGATTGCCCAAATACGCCGCCGCCCGAACATCCGCGTTTGCGAGCGGCAGATGGCGTTGGACATTCAAACCGAATCAGGCGCGGCGTGCGGACTGACCGTCCTCGACTGCCAAACGCAAGAAACCTACCGCATCCGCGCCCGCCATACCGTACTCGCAGGCGGCGGCTTGGGACAGATTTACGCCGCCACCACCACGCCGCCCGAATGCACGGGCGACGCCATCGCCATGGCGATACGCGCAGGCTGCGCAGTCGAAAACCTCGAATTTATCCAATTCCACCCCACAGGCTTGGCAAGGTCGTCTGAAAACGGCCGCACCTTCCTGATTTCCGAAGCCGTGCGCGGCGAAGGCGGCATTCTGACCAACCAAGCGGGCGAACGGTTTATGCCGCATTACGACCGCCGCGCCGAACTCGCGCCGCGCGACATCGTTGCCCGCGCCATCGCCGCCGAAATCGCCAAACAAACGCAAGATTTCGTCTCGCTCGACATCAGCCATCAACCCGCAGAGTTCGTCCGTCAGCATTTCCCGTCCATCCATCGGCACTGCCTGTCCCAATGCGGTTTGGACATCACGCGCCAAGCCATCCCCGTTCGCCCCGTGCAACACTACACCTGCGGCGGTATCCAAACCGACCCCAGCGGCAGAACCTCCCTGCCGCAGCTCTACGCCTTAGGCGAAACCGCCTGCACAGGGCTGCACGGAGCCAACCGCCTCGCCAGCAACTCCCTGCTCGAATGCGTCGTTACCGCCAGGCTTGCCGCCCAAACCATCGCGGACGGACAAGCGTTCCAAACCGCACCGTCCCAAAGGTCGTCTGAAAACCCCTCCGCCGAAGCAGGCATCTTTTCAGACGACCTCCAAAACACATTCAGCCGCCCCGTCCTGCAAGCCTTCAACCAACACCATCTCGGCATCCTCCGCAACGATACCGGCCTGCGCCGCGCCATCGCCCAACTGCGGCTTTGGAAGCAAAACCAAACCGAGCCGCACACCGCGTCCGAATACGAAAACCGCAACCTGCTCGAATGCAGCCTCGCCGTCGCCCAAGCCGCATACGCCAGGCGGCAAAACATCGGCGCGCATTTCAATACCGACTTGGCAGGGAGTGTCGATTGGAAAAAGCAGGCGGCAGGCTGATGACGGATGCCTCCGTATAAAAGATAAAAGGTCGTCTGAAAACTGATTTTCAGACGACCTTTGGCTGCCTATTCCTGCCCGCCCATCTTTTTCCGATACCATGCCAGCTTCCGTTCCAAAAATTCCTGATGCGCGTCCAATTCCTGCTGTTTTTGTTTCAAAGCCGCCTGATGTTCCTGCAAAATCCGGTAACGTTCGGGGACGGTTTCATCACCCAAATGCCGCAGCCGCGCGTATTCCTTGATTTGCGCTAGCGGCACGCCCATGTCTTTCAGCCGAAGGATGAAACCCACCCATTCCAAATCACGCACACCGTATTCGCGGTAGCCGTTGGCGTTTCGTTCGGGGCGCAGCAGCCCTTCCTGCTCGTAGTAGCGCAGCGTGGCGGCGGACAAACCCGTTTGCGCGGCAAATTCCTTGGTCTGCATCAAATCTCCTTGCTATAAAGTTCGCTTGATAGTTTAACCTGACCGTGCAATTTTGCCTATTTCAGTATGGAGATGAAAAATGTTGAATAATCAGGATTTAATGGCACGCGGCTTGGCAAGGCTGAACGAAATCGACGGCGAACAGGGCGACAAGGTAATGCAGGCGTTGGCGGATATTTCTCCTGATTTGGGCAAATACATCATCGGTTTCGCATTCGGCGAGATTTACCAACGCCCGCAGCTTGATGTGCGGCAGCGCGAGCTGGTAACGCTGGCGGCTCTGGCGGCGCAGGGCGGCTGTGAAAACCAGTTACGCGTGCATATCCACGCTTCGCTGAACGTGGGGCTGACGCGCGATGAAATTGTGGAGGCGTTTATCCACTGCATTCCGTATTTGGGTTTTCCGAAGGCGCTGAATGCGGTGTTTGTGGCGAAGGAGGTGTTTGCGGCGGCAGAGTGATGCAGGCTGCCTGAAACCTAAAGGTTACCTGAAAGGGAGTTTCTGCGAAGCTAAAGCACAGCCTGCACTTTAGAAATTGAAATGCAGGCTGCATCAAATAACCGAAAGGTCGTCTGAAAAGCTACCTGAAAATGCGGGAAAACAAAACTATCCCCGCCCTGAAGTAATCACCGCGTGCTCGCGGAACACGCGCCATTTGCCGTCGTTGCCGATACGCAGCATCAAGGTAAACACGATTTCCTGCTCGCCCGCGCCGTAGCCCAAATCCATGCAGCGGGTGGCGGTAACGAAGCCTGTGCCGCCCTGTACTTCGGCGATATTGAAATGAATGGACGTATTAATCGGCGGTGCGCCCGCATCGCGGCGTTCGCGGAAAAACGCCATGTTCTGTTCGTAGTCGAACGACAGCACGTTGCCGTCCGGCTGGACGATAAAGATTTGCAAATCAGGCTCGTAGCAGCCCGCCAATTCGTCCAAACGGTAATGGCAGCCTGCATCGCTCAAAGTGCGGACGGCGTTCATCAAATCTTGGTTCAAGGTCATTTCTTGCTCCTGTTGTGGTGTGAAAACAGGATTATCGGCGGTTTTTTATTGACGATAAATCCGTCAATCTACAAAACACTTCTGCTAAAATCACAGCAATTTTTTCATCTTTACTCTTTAATAGAAAATGACCACATCAGTAATGAAACGATTCTTGGCAAAATCTGAAGAATTTTGCAACGCCATGTTTAGAGAAATAAAAAAGATACCGTGTACGGATGAAACAGAGCCTCGCATATCGGCCACATTGATTATGGCGGATATCTCTTCAGAGCATCACTCTGCCATCCTTACGCTGGCAAGAAATGGAAACTTTATATCTTCAACCAGTTTGTTACGGTTGCAGTACGAAGCATTATTGCGTGCGTATTGGTTATATTGGTATGCGAAAGACGAACGTGTCGATGCCTTACATCAACCGATTTCTGAACAGAATGTTAAGAAAATAGAGAATTGGATGCCTAATATTACGGAAATGCTGGCAGATTTGAATAAAGCCGTTGACGCAGGAAAATTACCGAAAAAAGCAGTTCAGTTATTTCAAGAATTTAGAGAACGGCACATTAAGCCGACCAATTCATTCATACATGGTGGAATGCACGCTTTCAATCGGCAGCGGGATGGTTATATTGAACCCATGCTCATTCAAATTGTACAAAACTCTAATGGAATTCAGACATTAAATGCAATGTTGCAGGGAACAATGTGTGATGGAAGTGGGTTATCTTTATTTCCTATTGTCCAAATGCAGTATCTATATATGGATTGTTTACCTATGGATTTAGATAAAATTATTCAAGAATTTTACAGCAAGGAAGTAACATCGTTATAGATTGCCGCCAATATAACTAAACATTTTAAATTTAAAAATCAAAAAATAATGCAAACCCATTCAGATGACCTCCGCTTTTTCGTTGCCGTGGTGGAAAACGGCGGCTTTACCCGCGCGGCGGCAGTGCTGGAGACTGACAATTCCACCGTCAGCCGCAGCGTGAAGCGGCTGGAAGCCAAGCTCGGCGTTACCCTGCTCAACCGCACCACGCGCCAAATCAGCACCACCGAAGAAGGCGCGCAGTATTTCCAACGTGCCAAAAAGATTCTGGAAGACATGGCGCAGGCGGAAGCGGAAATCCGCGCGGCAAGCGGTGTGCCGCAGGGTTTGCTGCGTGTCGATGCCGCCACCGCGCTGGTGTTGAACCGCCTTGTGCCGCTCATCGGGGCGTTTTGCTGCCGTTATCCGCAGGTGGACGTGTCGCTGACCTCGTCTGAAAACCGCATCGACCTGATTGAACGCAGGGTTGATGTCGCCATCCGCGCGGGACGGCTAGACGATTCGTCCCTTCGCGTACGCCCCCTGTTCGACAGCTACCGCAAAGTGGTCGCCGCGCCCGATTATCTGGCGCAACACGGCATGCCGCAGAATCCGTCCGAATTGGAACAGCACTGCTGCCTAGGTTATTGCGAGCCGAGCGTGCTGAACGTGTGGGACATTGCCTGCGACGACGGACAGGCATATACCGCCCGCCCGAAACTATGCGCCGACAGTTGCGAGACGGTCAAACGGCTCTGCCTGTCCGGGCAAGGCATCGCCAGCCTGCCTGATTTCACGGTGGACGTGGATTTGGCGGCAGGACGGCTGACGGAACTCTTCCCCGACCGCCGACTTGCCGTGCCGACCCCGTTCAACGCTGTCTATTACGCAGGACGTGCCGTCAGCCCGAAAATCCGGGCGTTTGTGGATTTTTTGGCGGAAGAATGGGGGCGGGATACGGTGTTTGAAAACCGTCCAAGGGCTACCTGAAACGCCAAAAGCAGCCTGCACTTTGGAAATTGAAATGCAGGCTTGCTTTGTGCGGTTTGTGTTTTCATGCGGCTTAATGTGCAGGTCGTACGAGGAGGTGGGTGCATGTGCTACATTTTCATGCTGGTAAAATGGCGAGTGTGGGTTTCTTTGAGTGTGATGCTGTCAATCATGACCGTATCCAGCATTCGGTGTACGTGTTCGGTTAAACCTTGAAACTTTGACGGCAAATGCCACTCGTAATTTTTCTTGCTCAAAGGTCGTCTGAAACCACTATTTCAGACGACCTTCTTCCAAATCCAAACAAATCAATCCATTCCATCTATTTCCCCTCTAAATATCATCCGTGCAAGCAACAATCGGTGCAATCGGTTAAAATGGGTCGTCTGAAATTTGTTTGACCGAATTGAGAAAACCATGTCCCAACAATACGTCTATTCCATGCTGCGTGTGAGCAAGGTTGTGCCGCCGCAGAAAACCATCATTAAAGATATTTCCCTTTCCTTCTTCCCCGGCGCGAAAATCGGTTTGCTCGGTTTGAACGGCGCGGGTAAGTCCACCGTGCTGCGGATTATGGCGGGTGTAGATAAGGAATTTGAGGGCGAAGCCGTGCCGATGGGCGGCATCAAAATCGGCTATCTGCCGCAAGAGCCGGAGCTTGATCCTGAAAAAACCGTGCGCGAGGAAGTGGAAAGCGGTTTGGGCGAAGTGGCTGCGGCGCAGAAACGTTTGGAAGAAGTGTATGCCGAGTATGCCAATCCTGATGCGGATTTTGACGCGCTGGCGGAAGAACAGGGCCGCTTGGAAGCGATTATTGCGGCGGGTTCGTCCACGGGCGGCGGTGCGGAACACGAATTGGAAATCGCCGCCGATGCGCTGCGCCTGCCGGAATGGGATGCCAAAATCGGCAATCTGTCCGGCGGTGAAAAACGCCGCGTTGCCTTGTGCAAACTCTTGTTGAGCAAGCCCGACATGCTGCTGCTGGACGAGCCGACCAACCACTTGGATGCGGAATCGGTCGAATGGCTGGAGCAATTCTTGGTGCGCTTCCCCGGCACAGTCGTTGCCGTAACGCACGACCGCTACTTCTTGGACAACGCCGCTGAATGGATTTTGGAACTCGACCGCGGACACGGTATTCCGTGGAAAGGCAATTACTCGTCTTGGCTGGAGCAGAAAGAAAAACGCTTGGAAAACGAGGCGAAATCCGAAGCTGCGCGTGTGAAAGCGATGAAGCAGGAATTGGAATGGGTGCGCCAAAATGCCAAAGGCCGCCAAGCCAAGTCCAAAGCGCGTTTGGCGCGTTTTGAGGAAATGAGCAACTACGAATACCAAAAACGCAATGAAACGCAGGAAATCTTCATTCCCGTTGCCGAGCGTTTGGGTAATGAAGTGATTGAATTTGTGAATGTTTCCAAATCGTTCGGCGATAAAGTGCTGATTGACGATTTGAGCTTCAAAGTGCCTGCGGGCGCGATTGTCGGCATCATCGGCCCGAACGGCGCGGGTAAATCGACGCTGTTCAAAATGATTTCGGGCAAAGAGCAGCCCGATTCCGGCGAAGTGAAAATCGGGCAAACCGTGAAAATGAGCCTGATTGACCAAAGCCGCGAAGGTTTGCAAAACGACAAAACCGTGTTCGACAACATTGCCGAAGGCCGCGACATTTTGCAGGTCGGACAGTTTGAAATCCCCGCCCGCCAATATTTGGGACGCTTCAATTTCAAAGGTAGCGACCAAAGCAAAATCGCGGGGCAGCTTTCCGGCGGCGAACGCGGACGTTTGCACTTGGCAAAAACCTTGTTGAGCGGCGGCAACGTCTTGCTGCTGGACGAACCGTCCAACGACCTCGACGTAGAAACCCTGCGCGCGCTGGAAGACGCATTGCTGGAATTTGCCGGCAGCGTGATGGTCATTTCGCACGACCGCTGGTTCCTCGACCGCATCGCTACGCATATTCTGGCTTGCGAAGGCGATTCGAAATGGGTGTTCTTCGACGGCAACTATCAGGAATATGAAGCCGATAAGAAACGCCGACTCGGCGAAGAAGGCGCGAAACCGAAACGGATTAAATATAAACCGGTAACGCGTTGATAGGAAAATAAGAAAACGTCGTCTGAAAACTGGAATACAGGGTTTCAGACGACGTTTTTGTTAAGTGGCGATTGCTCCGGCGTTGTTTGTCTATCGGGTTGATTCATAATATATAACGCCTGTTGAAACAAGGAATGGGTCGTCTGAAAACGTGTGGTGTTTGTTTTCAGACGACCTTTGGGGATGCGGTCCGTTATTTTTGCTTACGCAGTTGCGGGTGATTTTTCAGATTGTCCAAAAGGATGTCAATTACGCGCGGTGCGGTTTGGGCAAGATCGAAATTTTTACCGGACGCGAGCCAGCGCCAAATCAAGCCGTCCAGCGTCGATTTGATGAAGATGACCGCCATGTCGGTATCCAAATCTTCGGATAAGGCATGTTGGGCGATGGATTTGGTCAGGACTTCAGTAATTTTTTCGCGCCAAATGGATTGATGTTTATGCGCGATGTCGATGACGGCGGCGTTCTGCTCGGTGTGTTCGCATTTTAAAAACAAAATGCTGTGGAATTTATAGTGGATGTCGTTGGTTTGCAGGCGCGTGAAAAAGTGCATCAAGGTGCGGCGGAAAAGCGGCCACTCTTGTTCATCGCTATCGGTCGCGTCCTGATGCATACAGTTTTCGATGTCGTCGCAAATGCGTTGGAAGAGGGCGTCGAACAAGTCTTCTTTGTTTTTGAAATGCCAGTACAACGCGCCGCGCGTCACGCCGGCGGCCTGGGCGATTTCGTTGAGCGAAGTGCGCGCGATGCCTTTTTGGTAGAAGGTTTCCAGCGCGGCGAGCATGAGATGTTCTTTGGTTTTAAGGGCTTCGGTTTTGGTTTTCCGCATGATGCCTATTTCAATTGGGTGGAATATTGGGAATTATAAAAAAATACTTTGTATCCATGCAAGCAAGTATGTATAATGGCACTCGTAATTGAGATTGGCTCTCAAGTATAAAATAAATTTTCAGACGACCTGCTCCGGATATTGAGGCAGGTTATTGTTGTTTCGGAACCAAAAATCGGCTCTGATGACAAAGTATAGGGTAAAACCTCATAACAATTATATAGATAGGAAATGTAATGGCTTCTTATGCTTCTAAGGTGATGCGCATGGCGGCAATCGCTGCAGCTACTGCGTTGGCTCTTTCAGCGTGTAACAAAGGCTCCGATGCGACGCAAGGTGCAAAAGATGGAAAAGGGCAGCAGGCAGCTGCGCAAAAAGAAGCTCCGCCCCCTGTGGTCGGTGTCGTTACCGTCCATCCTGAAACGGTTGCCCTGACGACCGAGCTGCCGGGCCGTCTGGAGTCGCTGCGCACCGCGGAAGTCCGCGCCCAAGTAGGCGGCATCATCCAAAAACGCCTGTTCCAAGAGGGCAGCTATGTCCGCGCCGGACAACCGCTTTATCAAATCGATAGTTCCACCTATGAAGCAAATCTGGAAAGCTCGCGCGCCCAGTTGGCAAGCGCGCAGGCAACCCTTGCCAAAGCCAATGCCGACTTGGCGCGTTACAAACCGCTGGTTGCCGCCGATGCCATCAGTAAACAGGACTACGATGCGGCGGTAACGGCGAAACGTTCTGCCGAAGCAAGCGTCAAAGCGGCTCAGGCGGCGATTAAATCTGCCGGTATCAATCTGAACAGGGCGCGCATTACCGCGCCGATTTCAGGTTTCATCGGGCAGTCCAAAGTATCCGAAGGTACGCTGTTGAACGCGGGTGATACGACCGTTCTGGCAACCATCCGCCAAACCAATCCTATGTATGTGAACATCACTCAATCTGCGACCGAAGTAATGAAGCTGCGCCAACAGGTTGCCGAGGGCAAGCTGTCGGGCGTGGACGGTGCGATTGAAGTGGGCATCAAGTTCGACAACGGCGAAGTTTATCCTCATAAAGGCCGTTTGCTGTTCTCCGATCCGTCTGTTAACGAAACGACCGGACAAATCACGCTGCGCGCTTCAGTGCCGAACGACAAAAATATCCTGATGCCCGGTCTTTATGTGCGCGTCTTGATGGAACAAGTGGCTGCCGACAATGCCTTCGTCGTGCCGCAGCAGGCAGTAACGCGCGGTACGAAAGATACTGTAACGATTGTGAACGCCAAAGGCGAAATGGAGCCGCGCGAGGTAACAGTCACCCAGCAGCAGGGAACCAACTGGATTATCACTGCGGGTCTGAACGACGGCGACAAAGTCGTTGTGGACGGCACCAGTATCGCCGCCATGAGTGGCGCGAAAAAGGTAACGCCTAAAGAATGGACATCTCCTGAAAATGCGGCGGCATCTGCTGCCGGAGCTGCTCCGAAAGCTGCTTCCGAAGCGAAAAAAGACGTTCAGATGACCTTTGAAGCCAAACCGGCATCTGCGGCTAAATAAGGAAGGCATCCATGGCTAAGTTTTTTATTGACCGCCCCATTTTTGCATGGGTGATTGCGATTTTTATCATCGCAGCGGGTATTTTCGGCATTCAAAAACTGCCGATTTCCCAATATCCGTCCGTTGCTGCACCGACCATTACTTTGCGCGCTACTTATCCGGGCGCTTCTGCTCAGGTAATGGAAGACAGCGTACTGGCCGTTATCGAACGTAATATGTACGGTGTGGAAGGTTTGGACTATATGACGACTTCTGCCAATTCCAGCGGCAGCGGCAGCGTCAGTCTGACGTTTACACCTGAGACCGATGAAGATTTGGCGCAGGTGGACGTGCAGAACAAATTGTCGGAAGTGTTGTCCACATTGCCGTCTACCGTACAGCAATATGGTGTAACCGTATCTAAAGCGCGTTCCAACTTCTTGCAAGTGGTCATGCTTTCTTCTGAAAAGCAATCCATTGAGGAAATGAACGATTACGCCCAGCGCAATATCATTCCTGAACTGCAGCGTATCGACGGGGTAGGGCAGGTACAATTGTTTGGTGCGCAACGCGCCATGCGTATTTGGGTTGACCCGAAAAAACTGCAAAACTACAACCTGTCTTTTGCAACGGTAACCAATGCGCTTGCGACACAAAACATTCAAATCTCAGCAGGCTCCATCGGTTCTTTGCCGGCGGCTGCAGGTCAGACCATTTCGGCGACCGTTACAGCGCAAGGTCAGCTGAGCACTGCTGAAGAGTTCGGCAACATCATTTTGGTATCCAATACTGACGGCTCGAACGTCTATCTGAAAGACGTTGCCAAAGTCAGCTTGGGTATGCAGGACTATTCTACTTCTACACGCTTGAACGGCGTGAACACCACCGGTATGGCAGTGATGCTGTCTAACAGCGGTAACGCTTTGGCAACGGCGACTGCAGTAAAAGAAAAAATGGCGGTTTTGCAGAAGTATTTTCCAGACGGCATGAGCTGGAAAGTTCCTTACGATACTTCCAAATTTGTGGAAATTTCGATTGAGAAAGTGATCCATTCGCTTTTGGAAGCCATTGTTTTGGTATTCTTAGTGATGTATCTCTTCCTGCAAAACATCCGCTATACGCTGATTCCGACCATTGTTGTACCGATTTCCCTGTTGGGCGGTTTTGCCTTTATCTCATACATGGGTATGTCGATTAACGTATTGACCATGTTTGCGATGGTATTGGTGATCGGTATTGTGGTCGATGACGCGATTGTGGTCGTTGAAAACGTTGAGCGTATTATGGCGAGCGAAGGTCTGTCGCCTAAGGCTGCAACCAAAAAAGCGATGGGTCAGATTTCCGGTGCGGTAATCGGTATTACTGCCGTGTTGATGTCTGTATTTGTGCCGCTGGCGATGTTTAGCGGTGCAACCGGTAACATTTACAAACAGTTTGCCTTGACTATGGCGGCATCGATCGGCTTCTCCGCATTCCTTGCTTTGACGCTGACTCCGGCATTGTGTGCCACCATGCTCAAACCGATTCAGAAGGGTCATCACGAAGAGAAAAAAGGTTTCTTTGGTTGGTTTAACAAAAAATTTGACAACTGGACACACGGCTATGAAGGCTGGGTTGCCAAAGTCTTGCGCAAGACTTTGCGCATGATGGTTGTCTATATTGGTTTGACTGTTGTGGGCGTATTCCTGTTTATGCGTCTGCCGACTTCCTTCTTGCCGACTGAAGACCAAGGTAACTTGATGTTGAGCGTACAGCTGCCTGCCGGTGCAACCAAAGAGCGTACCGATGCAACTTTGGCTCAAATCACTCAACTGGCGAAATCTGTACCTGAGATTGAGAACATTATTACCGTTTCCGGCTTTAGTTTTAGCGGTTCTGGCCAAAACATGGCTTTGGGCTTTGTCATTCTGAAAGATTGGAGCGAACGTACTGCTCCGGGCAGCGATGCGACTTCTATTTCCGGTAAGTTGACCGGTATGATGATGGCTACGCTGAAAGACGGTTTCGGTTTGGCGATTGTGCCTCCAGCCATTATGGAATTGGGTACAGGTTCCGGCTTGACGATTTACCTGCAAGACCGTAACAACAGCGGCCATGCTGCATTGTTGGCCAAGCGCAATGAGCTGATTGACAAAATGCGCAAAAGCGGTTTGTTTAACCCAAGTACCGTTCGTGCGAGCGGTTTGGAAGATGCGCCGCAGTTGAAAATCGACATCAATCGCTCTGCCGCAGCTGCACAAGGTATTTCGTTCTCTGACATCCGTACTGCTTTGGCTTCTTCTTTGGGTTCGTCTTATGTAAACGACTTCCCGAATCAAGGCCGTCTGCAACGCGTGATGGTACAAGCTGATGCGAGTGCCCGTATGCAGCCTGCCGATATTCTGAACTTGACCGTGCCGAACAAATCCGGCGTTGCCGTACCGCTTTCTACCATTGCTACTGTTTCTTGGGTAAACGGTATGGAACAAAGCGTCCGCTTCAATGGTTATCCGGCAATGGAGCTTTCCGGTTCGCCTGTTAATGGCGTATCTTCCGGTCAAGCCATGGCTGCGGTACAGCAAATGGTTGATGACATGGGCGGCGGTTACAGTCTGGAATGGGGCGGTCAGTCTCGTGAAGAGGCCAAAGGCAGCTCGCAAACCGTCGTGTTGTACGCATTGGCCGCTGCCGCTGTATTCTTGGTATTGGCTGCTTTGTACGAAAGCTGGTCTATCCCGTTGGCAGTTATCCTTGTGATTCCGTTGGGCTTGATTGGCGCGGCATTGGGCGTTACGGGGCGCAATATGTTTGAAGCGCTGCTGGGCAGTATTCCGGCATACGCCAACGATATCTACTTCCAAGTCGGTTTCGTTACGGTGATGGGTTTGAGTGCGAAAAACGCGATTTTGATTATCGAGTTCGCCAAAGACCTGCAAGCGCAGGGTAAGAGCGCGATTGAAGCCGCGCTTGCCGCTGCACACTTGCGTTTCCGTCCGATTATCATGACCTCGTTTGCCTTCATTTTAGGCGTGGTTCCGCTGTATGTTGCCAGCGGTGCCAGCTCTGCCAGCCAGCGTGCTATCGGTACGACTGTGTTCTGGGGCATGTTGATCGGTACGATTTTGTCCGTGTTCCTTGTGCCGCTCTTTTATGTCATCGTGCGTAAATTCTTCAAGGAAACTCAGCGCGAACATGAAATGGCAGTAAAACACGCTGCCGAAGCGGGCATGATTTCCCACGAAGATCAAAATACGGACAACAAGCACTAAGCAAAAAGGTCGTCTGAAAACCTGAAACACGGTTTCAGACGACCTCAAGGAATCCTTATGAACAAAATGACATTCAAAACGGTATTGAGTACCGTCGCCGCAGCCGTCGCGCTGTCCGCCTGTACCATGATCCCGAAATATGAACAACCGCAGGTCGAAGTTGCCGAAACTTTCAAATACGACACCTTCGACGACGGCATCCGCGCTGCCGACTTGGGCTGGCAGGACTTCTTTGCCGACCCGCGCCTGCACCGCCTTATCGACATCGCGTTGGAACGCAATACCGACCTGCGCACCGCCGCGCTGAACGCCGAAATCTACCGCAAACAATACATGATTGCCCGAAACGACCTGCTGCCGAGCATAAACGCCAGCGGTACCGGTACGCGGACAGGCAGCTTGAGCGGCGGCGTTACCCGCAGCGAATACAGTGTCGGTTTGGGTGTGGCCGCTTATGAGCTTGACCTTTTCGGGCGCGTCCGCAGCAACAGCCAAGCCGCCTTGCAAGGTTATTTCAGCGTAGCCGCCAACCGCGATGCCGCCCACCTTGCTCTGATTGCCGCCGTTGCTAAAGCCCATTTCAACGAACTGTACGCCCAAGAATCGATGGCATTGGCGCAGCGCGTCCTCAAAACCCGCGAAGCCACCTACAAACTTTCCCAAATGCGCCACAAAGCAGGCGTGATTTCCGCCGTCGATTTGCGTCAACAGGAAGCCCTGATTGAATCCGCCAAAGCCGATTACGCGAACGCCGTCAAAAACCGCGAACAAGCCCGCAATGCCTTGGCGACCCTGATTAACCAACCCCTGCCGGAAGACCTGCCTGCCGCGCTGCCTTTAAGCAAACAGTTCAAAATCACCCGACTGCCTGCCGGCTTGAGTTCCGAAGTCCTGCTGAACCGTCCCGACATCCGCGCCGCAGAACACTCGCTCAAACAAGCCAATGCCAACATCGGCGCAGCGCGCGCCGCCTTCTTCCCCACCATCAGCCTGACCGGTTCGGTCGGTACCGCGTCCAGCGAGTTGAGCGGCCTCTTCAAAAGCGGTACGGGCATCTGGTCGTTCGCACCTTCCATTACCCTGCCGATTTTCAACTGGGGTACCAACAAAGCGAATCTCGACGTAGCCAAGCTGCGTAAAGAGGCGCAAATCGTTGCTTACGAAGCTGCCGTCCAAGCCGCCTTCCAAGACGTATCCAACGCTTTGGTCGCACGCGAGCAACTCGACAAGAGCTACGCCGCGCTAAACAAACAAAGCCGCGCTTACAACGACTCCCTGCGCCTCATCAATCTGCGCTACAAACACGGCGTATCCAACGCCCTCGACCTGCTTGACGCAGAACGCAGCAGCTATGGAGCAGAAACCGCGTTGCTTGCCAACCAGCTCACCCGCCTCGAAAACCTCGCCGACCTCTATAAAGCACTCGGCGGCGGTTTGAAACGCGAAACCGTTAGCCAACCTGCCACGCAGCAGTAAGACTGCTTGAAATAAACGGCATCAAAAACGTCGTCTGAAAACCGGATATCAGGTTTCAGACGACGTTTTATATCAGGATTTGATTTTTGGATGTTTAACTGGGGGGGCGTCTGAAATTGGAGATTTCCATTTCAGACGACCTTTTCAGTCACGGATGGAAGGGTGTCATCAGGGAGGGAGCGGTATTCCGTCAGCAGCTTCTTGCGATTTCCAGTTTGATGGGGGCTGTGTCGTTCTCCATACAAAACAAACACAAAACCCGCTGTTGAGATAGCGGGTTTTGTGTTTTTCGGTTTTGAGTATCTGATATAAATGGGAACGGTATTTCTCGTATATGCGCACTCCGAAGGTAATGAGACAAAAAGAAGAGGGGATAATCTGTCGTTTAATGGCTCGGAGCGGACGGCTTCCGAGTGGTTTTGATTATACGCTAATAAAAATAATTATCAATACAAAATTGATAAGAAATCGTAAATTTAATATAATTAATTGAAAAATAATAAGATTTAATGGTTATTGCTGATGGCGTTGGAAAAAATAGAAGAGGATAAACCGGTATCGGTTTGAAGTATTGCGATAAGAAAGTGAAGCCTATCAGACAGATGGGGTATTAGGGCGGGGCTAGACCGCGCTGGTTTGATTAAACGTTGATTGACTTTGAATGATTCAAACTCAAAGGGTCGTCTGAAAACGGATTTCAGACGACCCTTTCGATATGTGGCAAACACGCTTGGAGGATTTGCGCAGATAGGTCTTAAACTTTGTTTTCTTCGGCTTGCTGTGCTTCTTGAGCGGCTTGTTCTGCCTTAATCGCTTCCAAGGCGGCGAATTGTTCGGCGACACCTTGTTCGATTTTCGACAGGCTGGCGGATTTTGCTTCGTGGTAGGCTTCTTCTAAGGCATAGCTGAAGCCGACATCGTCTGTGCCGCCGTGGCTTTTGATGACGATGCCGCGCAGGCCGAGCAGGATGGCGCCGTTGAATTTGCGGGGATCCAGTTTGCTTTTCAAGCCTTTCAGGGCGGGGAGGGCGGCGACGGCGGCCATTTTGTTGAACAGGTTGCGTTGGAATTCCTGACGGATGGCTCCGCTCATGAATTTAACCGCGCCTTCGATGGTTTTGAGCATGATGTTGCCGACAAAGCCGTCTGCGACAATCACGTCGGCTTCGCCATATAGGACGCCGTTGCTTTCGATGTTGCCGATGAAATTCAGTTTGCTGCTTTTGAGCAGTTTGAAGGTTTGTTTGACGGTATCCGTGCCTTTGATGTCTTCGGTGCCGACGTTAAGCAGGCCGACGCGTGGGCTGCCTTTTTGCGGGTAGAGGGCTTGGAAGAGTTCGTTGCCGATGATGGCGAACTGTACGAGCTGCTCGGGCGTGCAATCGACGTTTGCGCCCAAATCGAGGGCGAGGGTCAGGTGTTCGCTGTCGGAGGGCAGGAATTTGGCGATGGCGGGGCGGTCGATGCCGGGAATGGTTTTGAGGACGAAGCGGGCGGTCGCCATGAGCGCGCCGGTGTTGCCGGCAGAGACGGCGGCTTGCGCGGTGCCTTCTTTGACTTGGTTGATGGCAATGCGCATGGAGGAGTCTTTTTTGTTTTTCAGGGCAAGCTGAGGGGCTTCGTCCATGCCGACGACTTCGGAGGCGTGGAGCACGGTAATGCGCTCCATCGGCGCGTTGGCTGCGGAGAGGGCTTGGCGGACGGCGGATTCGTCGCCGACCATAATGAGGTGTACGTCTTGCTGCTGTTTCAAAAAGGCAAGGGCACCGGGGACGGTAACTGGGAGACCTGAGTCGCCGCCCATGGCATCTACGGCCAATGTAATCATGTTGTTCTCCGGTTTGTGCTGTGAAACGGAAGAGGGGCGGTGTCGGCTGCCTCTGTGGGTTTGTTCGGCTTCACAGTCGGTTTCAGACGACCTTTTTGCGATACGCGGTACGGGGTCGTCTGAAAAGGGGTGTATGTGTGGTCGGGGGCTTCGGATTGAAGGGTTGCGTTCCACATTCTAATGCGTTTTATGAAGATACGCTGAAAAGAGGCAAAATCTCGTTTTGTCGGCGTTCTACGGATTTTGCTTTTGCCGTTTCGGGAGAAGGCGGGCTTCTCCGTCGCGGGCTTATTTTTTGCCTTCGGCGGCAAGGCGGTTGTGTTCGTCGATGTCGAGTGCGTCCCAAGGGTAGTTGATCCACCAGTCTTCTACGGTAAGGCCGCTGAAGTAGGGGATGCCTTCAGGGATTTTGCCGACTTTGGCTTTGATTTTTTCGTGCAGGACGGCAACGCCGATGGTGCCGAAATCTTCTTTTTGCAACTCGGTCAGGCAGAATTCCATGGTCACGCGGCTGTCGTCGACTTCATCGACTACGAGTACGTTCTTGCCTTTCAACGCGTCAGGCACGGGGTCGAGCCATTGGACTTTTTTGACTTCTTCCGTTACCTGTCCTTCGTTGTCGCTGTCGTAATAGGCGGTGGTTACGGCGTAAATCGGGATTTCCAGAAAGCAGCGCAGCATACGGGCGGGGATGAAGCCGCCGCCGCCGATGGCGATCATGGCATCGTATTTGACGCCGGAGTTTTGGATTTTTTCCGCCAACGCTTTGATCACGCGGTGGATGTCGTCGTAGGTGTACCAGATTTTCTGTTTCATGGCGATTCCCGATTCAATGGGGTGTATCAGTTTGAACTGCAAGGATTTTGTGCCGCATTTTGAAGCATGGGCAGGCATGAAGTCGGGCAGTTCGGATGTAATGTAAAAAAGCCAGCATTGCATGGCAATATTCTGGCTTTTTCAGTCAGTCGAATAAGATTATTCGCCTTTGGCTTTCACTACTTTACGGCCGCGGTACATACCGTTGGGGGAAATGTGGTGCGGGCGGTGTACTTCGCCGGTTACGCTGTCAACAGACAGAGAAGGCGCGGTCAAAGCGTCGTGAGAGCGGTGCATACCGCGTTTAGAGGGGGATTTTTTGTTTTGTTGAACGGCCATTTCAAGCTCCTAGATAAATAAAACTGTGTCCTGATTAACTGCTTTTCAAACCTGCTAAAACAGCAAAAGGGTTGGGTTTGTCCTGATTGACTTGTTCCAGCGCGGCATTGTCGCAGTTTTCGTGGCGCGGGGAGAAGGGGAGCGACATTAGGATTTGGTCTTCCACCAACCCACGTACGTCGAGTTCTTTCTCAATCGGCATGCCTTCCAACTCTTCGTCGGCAAGCATTGCTTCATCCAAGTCCTCTTCGTTGGCGAACAAAACAATACGGCTGGTTTCGTCGAGCGTAAACGGCATGGGGCGGATACATCGCTGGCAAATCAGCGGCATATCGGCTTTGACGTTCAAATCGAGAAACAAACGCTGCAGTCGGTCGCGTCCGCCGCTCAGCGTAAACGACACTTTGGTCTGTTTGTCGGCCGGATAATCGTGCGAACGGACTCGTTCGTCCAATTCCTCAAGCAGGAAGCTGCCTTGCAGGGTCTGCTTTTCGGAGGCGAAAACTTCTGGGTCAATCAAATTAGGGTCTGACATAAACGGGGTATGATATAATTTCGACAGTCTAACGTCAATATTTTTAAGCAAAATATGAGTGCAAAACTGCCTTTGATATTGGGTTCGGGTTCGGTGTTCCGCCGCGCGCAGCTCGAACGTTTGGGCGTTGATTTTCAAACTGCCGCGCCTGATTTCGACGAAACGCCTGCTGCGGGTGAAAACGCGGCGGATACTGCCTTGCGTTTGGCGGAAGGGAAGGCGCGTTCGCTGGCGGCTCGATTTCCTGCCGCGTTGGTGATCGGCGCGGATCAAGTGGCGTGGTGCAATGACCGCCAGTTGGGCAAACCGATGAACGTCGCAAATGCACAACAAATGCTCAGGGATTTGAGCGGCAGAAAGATTGAATTTTACAGCGCAATCGTGCTTTTGAATACTGCTTCGGGACGCATTCAGCGCCATGTCGATAACACGTCGGTTGTGATGCGCGTGCTGACAGACGGGCAGATTGAGCGTTATCTGGCGCGCGAGCCGGATGCGGTTTACTGCGCGGGTGCGGCGAAGAGCGAGGGCTTGGGCGCGGCGTTGTTAGAGCGCATAGACAGCAGCGACCCGAACGCGCTTATCGGTTTGCCCATCTTCAAACTGGTCGAGTTTTTAAAAAACGAAGGCGTAGAAGTCATTTAGGTCGTCTGAAAACAGCCGTTTGACGGTTTCAGACGACCTTCCGTATAGGAAACACTATCATGTCCCCGATTCTTTACCTGATCCCCACCCCTTTGGGCGCGCCTGATACACCCTGCCTGCTACCGCACGAACAGGCGCAGATTACCGGCTTGACCGATTTCGTGGTTGAGGCCGAAAAAACCGCCCGCGCCCATTTGAAACATTTGGGCATCACGACCCCCATCCGCGAGCTGAACCTGCAAACCCTCAACGAACACACCGACCTGAAAACCCTGCCCGAGCTTCTGAAACCTTTGCAGGAAGGGCGCAGCATGGGCATCCTCAGCGAAGCGGGTTGTCCCGCGGTTGCCGATCCCGGCGCGAATTTGGTGGCATTGGCACACCGACAAGGCTATGAAGTCCGTCCGCTGGTCGGCCCGTCCAGCCTGTTACTGGCGTTGATGGCTTCGGGGGCAAACGGGCAGAATTTCGCGTTTAAAGGCTATCTGCCGTCCGAGAAAAGCGAGCGTATTGCCGCTTTGAAGAGCTTGGAACAGCGTTCCCGTCAGCAAAACGAAACCCAGCTTTTCATCGAAACACCTTACCGCAACGACGCACTGCTTGCCGACGCGCTGGAAACCCTGCACCCTGAAACCCGCCTCTGTACCGCAATCGACCTGACTTTGCCGACGCAGGAAATCATCAGCCAAACCGTTGCCGCTTGGCGGAAATCGAAAACGCTGCCGAATTTAAAAAAACGCCCGACGATATTTGTGTTGCACGCGGGTTAGGAAAATAGGGGAGGGCGGTTGGATGAATTAGAGCCTGCCATACTGAAAAGGTCGTCTGAAACCTTTTAGACAAGGTTTTCAGACGACCTTTGCTTTATAGTGGATTAAAATAAAAATGAGACAAGGCGGCAACGCTCGCCGTGTACGGGTAGTACATAAGGGCGTTGGCAACGCCGTATCATTGCAATTTTAATCCACTATATTTCGGAGCGTTTAAAACCAATGCAGCAATCCGACAGCCATCAACACTGCCGTGATACACGCTAAGAGCGCGCAGATTTGCAGGGCTGTCGAGTTGGCTTTGGGGTAGCCCATCAGATTGGGCAGCGGGTTGGACGGCAATATCATGCCGTAGACGAATTGAAGCAGTCCGCCTGCGACCATAGGCAATGTAAATACCGGCAATATCAGGCTGATGGCGGCAAGTACGAGGCTGATTCTGAACATCCATATCGCCGGATAATGCCCCTTTCCGGCATCATTGCAGCGCTTTTCCAGCCAAGTGCTTTGATAGTGCAGCAGGCCGTAAAGGGCGATGGCAAAGACATGCACTGCGCCGCCGACCTGCCGGTTGATGCCGCATTGACCCAAGCATGATTGGGTAATCCACAGCAATAGTGCGGACACTGCGCTGATGCCCAGCAAAATGGGCAGGTTTACTGCCGCAAAGCGCGTACGGCTGGCGCGGCGGTTGTCGAAGGGATCGGGCCTTTCGTCATACAGGATGAAGCCGTCGGGTTCTTCGGAGTATGTGTTCATGATGTGGTGTGGTGAGTGATGATTTAGTTGTAATGTATAGTGGATTAAATTTAAATCAGGACAAGGCGACGAAGCCGCAGACAGTACAGATAGTACGGCAAGGCGAGGCAACGCCGTACTGGTTTAAAGTTAATCCACTATAGTGTTGTTTTGCGTTTTCAGACGACGTCTTTGAATGGTTTATCAAACGTCGTCTGAAAATAAAGGTACAGCTTTGCATCTTATGGCGATGCAGTTTAAACACCAGCTTTTCGTCGTGGTTTCAGACGACCCTGTGCCTTACCAATTCACGCGCACTGCCCTGCTGCCGAGCAGTTTTTCCAGTTCGTCGAATAACGCAGAGCTGGGCGTAACCATCCATTTCGGCGGCACTTGAAACTTGCCCGACGCTTTGTCATTGCTGTACGACAGTTGCAGTGGGATGTGCGACGTATCGGGCAGGCGGTGGGCGGTGAGGATGGCGGCGAGGCGTTCGATGTCGTGGCCGGGGGCGAGGGCGAGGCTGAGGCTGCGGGCGTAGCGTTCGCGCGCCATTTGCAGGGTCATGACTTGGTTTGCCATGATGCGTAGTCCGTCGCCGCCGCCGTAGTCGTCGCGGCTGACTTTGGATTCGATAATCAGCACTTGGTCGGACTTGAGGTAGTCGGCGCAGTTTTCCAGCGTCTGGCCGCTGACCATGATTTCAATCTGCCCGCTCAAATCTTCGAGGCTGACGAAGGCGATTTTGCCGCGCTTACCCATCATGGTGCGCACGGCGGTAACGAATCCGGCGAGGCGCACGCTGTCTTGCGGTTTCAGACGACCTAATTTGGTCGGGGCGATTTGGCGGACTTCTTGGGCATACGGGCCAAAGGGGTGGCCGGACAGATAAAAGCCGATGACGGTTTTTTCTTCGGCGAGTTTTTCCGATTCGCTCCACATGGGCGCGTCGATGAGCTGCACCGGTTCGATGGCGTCTTCCATCATGTCAAACAGCCCGCCCTGATTGGCGTTGGCGGCTTTTTGGTCGGCGTTGTTCATGGCGAGGTCGATGTTTGCCAAGAGCATGGCGCGGTTGGGTTCGATGCTGTCGAACGCGCCGCCGCGTATCAGGGCTTCGAGGGTGCGGCGGTTCATGTGTTCTTTGCCGACGCGCTCGCAGAAGTCCAACAGGCCGGTAAACTTGCCGCCGCTTTGCCGCGCGGCGATGATGGATTCGACGGCGGCTTCGCCCGTGCCTTTAATCGCGCCGAGTGCGTAGCGGATTTTCATGTTCGGATACGGCGTGAAGCGGTAGTCGGATTCGTTGATGTCGGGCGGCAGGAACTCGATGCCGTTGGCGCGGCAGTCGTCGTAGAAGTGCTTGAGCTGGTCGGTGTTGTCCAATTCAGACGACATGGTCGCCGCCATAAATTCGGCGGGGTAATGGGCTTTGAGCCATGCGGTCTGGTAGGAAATCAGGGCGTAGGCGGCGGCGTGGGATTTGTTGAAACCGTAGCCGGCGAATTTTTCCATGTAGTTGAAGATTTCGTCGGATTTTTCTCGCGAAATGCCTTGTTTTGCCGCGCCTTCAGCGAAGATTTCGCGGTGTTTCACCATTTCTTCGGGCTTTTTCTTACCCATGGCGCGGCGCAGCAGGTCCGCACCGCCGAGCGAGTAGCCGCCGATAATCTGAGCCGCCTGCATCACTTGTTCCTGATACACCATAATCCCGTAGGTCGGCGCGAGGATGCCTTCGAGCAGCGGGTGGATGTATTGGAATTCCTGACCCTTCATACGCGCGACGAAGTCGGGGATGTTGTCCATCGGGCCGGGTCGGTAGAGCGATACGAAGGCGATGAGTTCTTCAAACTTGGTCGTGTGCGCCGTTTTCAGCATTTTTTTCATGCCGGTCGACTCGAACTGGAAGACGGCGGTGGTGTTCGCGTCGCGGAAGATTTGGTAGGCGGCCTGGTCATCAAGCGGAATCTTGCCGACATCGACAATATCGCCGGTGGTGTTTTTGATGTTGTTCTGCGCCATTTCGATAATGGTCAGGTTGCGCAGACCCAAAAAGTCGAACTTCACCAAACCCACGTCTTCCACGTCGCCCTTGTCGTACATGGATACGGGCGAGGCGGATTCGTCCGCCTGATACACGGGGCTGTAATCGGAAATCTTGCCCGGCGCAATCAACACGCCGCCCGCGTGCATACCCAGACCGCGCGTCAAATCTTCCAGCTTTTTCGCCAGCGTAATCAGTTCGTCCGCTTCTTCCGCTTCAATCAATTCCTGAATCTGCGGCTCCGCCTTCATCGCGTCGTCCAAACCCAAAGGTTTGTTGGCTTCCAGCGGAATCAGCTTAGACAGTTTGTCGCACAGGGTAAACGGCAACTCCAGCACGCGCCCTACGTCGCGTATCACCGCTTTGGACGACATCGTGCCGAAAGTCACAATCTGGCTCACTGCCTGCGCGCCGTATTTATCGCGCACATACTCAATCACACGGCCGCGGTTACTCTGGCAAAAGTCCACGTCGAAGTCGGGCATGGAAACGCGTTCAGGATTCAAGAAACGTTCGAACAGCAGCGCGTATTTGAGCGGATCAAGGTCGGTAATCTTCAATGAATACGCCACTAGCGAACCCGCGCCCGAACCGCGTCCCGGCCCTACCGGACAGCCGTGCGTTTTCGCCCAGTTGATAAAGTCTTGTACGATAAGGAAATAGCCGGGGAATTTCATCTGGATGATGATGTTCAGCTCAAAATCCAAACGTTCCTGATATTCCGGCATTTTCGCCGCCCGTTCCGCCTCGTCGGGATAAAGCTGAACCATGCGTTCCTGCAAACCCTCGTTGGACAGCTTTACCAGATAATCGTCGAGCGACAGGCCGTCGGGCGTCGGGAACAGGGGCAGGAAGTTTTTGCCCAGCGTGATATGGATATTGCAGCGTTTGGCAATTTCCACCGTGTTTTCCAAGGCTTCGGGCAAGTCGGCGAAACGCTCCAGCATCGTTTCCGGCGGAATAAAAAACTGGCTCGGCGTAAAATCGCGCGGACGTTTCTTGTCCGTCAGCACCCAGCCGCCCGCGATGCACACCCGCGCCTCATGCGCGTTGAAATCGTCGCGGCTCATAAACTGCGTCGGATGCGTCGCCACCACCGGCAAACCCAACTCCTCCGCCAGTTTCACGCTGCCCGAAACGCAAGCCTCCCATTCGGGACGTTCGGGCAGGCGTTGCAGCTCCAGGTAAAACGCATCGGGAAACCATGCCGCATACTTCAACGCCGCCGCACGCGCCGCGTCTTCATTGCCGTTCAACAGATTCACGCCCACTTCGCCGTAATGCGCG
This sequence comes from uncultured Neisseria sp., assembly GCA_963532335.1. Taxonomy (GTDB): domain Bacteria; phylum Pseudomonadota; class Gammaproteobacteria; order Burkholderiales; family Neisseriaceae; genus Neisseria. The sequence goes on from CAUSKT010000006.1 coordinate 47,558, forward strand.
CCGCTCAAACAAATCAAGCCGCTGTTGTCGCCGTTTTCCAGCCATTCGGGATTGAGTTCCGCATGATGGACATTGCGGTCTTTGCCGACATAGGCCTCCGTTAAAAGCTCGCTCAAGCGCAGATAGCCCGCATCGTTGCGGATAATCAGCATGGCGCGGAACGGCTTGTCGGGCGCATTCGGATTGCCTATCCACACATCCGCCGCCCCGACGGGCTTAATCCCCGCGCTGCGGCAGGCTTTATAAAATTTCACCAAACCGAATTCGTTCATCAAATCGCTGATGCCCAAAGCAGGCAAACCGTATTCCTGCGCTTTGGCAATCAGTTTTTTAATCCGCACCATACCGTCGGTAATCGAGAATTCGGTATGCAGGCGCAGGGGGATGTAGGTCGGCTCGGTCATGGCAAAATCGGCGTGAACAATAAAAGGCGTATTGTAGCAGGGTTGGAAAAAGGTCGTCTGAAAACGAGTGAAGCGAGTTTCGCTAAAACGAGTGCAGCGGGCTTTCAGACGACCTCAACGGTAGAGGCAGATGGCGGAAGCAGCATGGTATCGGGTTGTTTGGCAATCGGGCGGGGCTGTGAAACGGTTTCACAAAAATGAAAAGACGACGGTATAAACTGCAAAGGCTGGCAAAGCGGCGGAATAGGAATGATGAATATTGATTTAAATCATACGTCATTGAGGGCTGGTGCGATAATATGAATATGTTATCAAACAACTTCAAACGAAAGGAAAACCATGAAAGCCGTCCGCTTGGTTCTTGCCGCATCTTTGGTTTCTACGCTTGCCGCCTGCGGCAGCTCCTCTTCCGCGCTGTCCGATGCGATAGGCAAAGGCTTTGATCCTAAGGCTAAGGGCGTGAAATACATTACCGTTTTCGAGAGCGTTCCCGAAAACGGCACGATGCAGCTGAGTGCCAACAATAAGGTGCAAACGCTTAAAAAAGGCGACAATTTGGACACCGCCTTTCTGAAGCGCGACAAGATTTCCTATTATGACTACGTCGGCAAAATCAACGTCAACGGACAGGTCATCGATTTAGAACGCGGCGACTTTATGGTTTACAAACAAGACAATTCGGCTGTCGCTGCCAAATATATCAAGCAGAAAGCCGATCCTGCCGACGGCAACAAGCTGAAAGACTTGCAGGCGTATGAATTTAAAGTCGGCGAAGTGCAAGGTAAGGAAATTGCCTTTAAAGACCTGCCGCAACTGGGCCGCTATACCTACCGCGGTATCGCGTTTAACGGCGACGATAATAGCGGCCGCCTGACGTACACCATTGATTTCGAGAAAAAACAAGGTCAGGGCAAAATCAGCGGTATGGCACCTGATTACAATGTCGATTTGGCTGCCGCCAACATTGCCGCAGCAGGTGCGGGTTCGGCAATCAACGGACGCGCGACGCTCAATAATGAAGACAAAGGCAGCTACCGTTTGAACATTTTCGGCAGCAAAGCCGAAGAGATTGCCGGTAAAGCGCAAGTGAAAGTCGGCGATAAAGAAAAAGACATCGGACTTGCCGGTAAAAAAGAATAATTGAAAGAGACGTGTAAAAGGTCGTCTGAAAACGCGGTTCAACCAGGTTTCAAACTCGGGTTGCCGCTTTTCAGACGACCTTTTTTGATGGGGCGGAGTTTGGACGTGGACGGATTGTCCGGCTATGGCAGCCGATATCGGACGGGTCGTCTGAAACCGGACATCAGGCGTAGTGGCCTGCGCCCAAGATGCAGGCTTTGGCTGCGCCTGTCGCATGGTTCGGGCTGCTGGGCGTTCGGTTTATCCAACACGCGGCGAGCCAGGCAAAAGCGGCGGCTTCGACCCATTGCGGGTCAAGGTGGAGCGCTGCGGTGCTGTTTAATCCGACAGCGGGAGAGAACAGGTCCGCCAAATCCTGCATCAAAACCGGATTGCGGATGCCGCCGCCGCAGACATAGAGATTGCGCGTGTCAGGGGCGGCTGTATCAACGGCGTCGCGGATGGTTTGCGCGGTGTAGCGAACCAAGGTTCTTAAAACATCTTCGGGCTTTTTGCCGCCTTTCAGACGACCTTGAAGCCAGTTTAAGGAGAAAAGCTCCCTGCCCGTACTTTTGGGATGGGGTCGTCTGAAATAGGGGTGGTCGAGCAGGCGGTTCAACAAATCAGGCAGGATAGTGCCTTGTGCGGCGCGTTGTCCGTCGCGGTCGTATGACTGCTGCCAGTTGTGCTGCATCCACGCGTCCATCAGCATATTGCCGGGACCGGTGTCGAAGCCGAACGCGGCTTGCTGCGGCGGTAAGACGCTGATGTTGGAGATGCCGCCGATATTGAGGACGACGCGGGTTTCCTGCGGATGTTGGAACAGGGCTTGGTGGAAGGCGGGAACCAGCGGCGCGCCTTGTCCGCCCGAAGCCAAATCGCGGCTGCGGAAATCGCCGATGGTAAAAATGCCGGTCAGTTCCGCCAGCAGGGGCAAGTCGGCAAGCTGGATGCTGTAACCGTGTTCGGGGGCGTGGCGGACGGTTTGCCCGTGGCAGCCGATGGCGGTAACGGCTTCGGCGGGCAGGTTTTGTTCTGAGAGGAGGGTGTGGACGGTTTGCGCGTAAAGGCGGCTGAGGGTCTGGGACAGGATATTGCTGCGGTGCAATTCGTTGTCGCCGATATTTTGAAGGTTCAGAAGCTCTTGACGGAGGTCGTCTGAATACGGGGTAAAGGCATGAGCCAGCGCGCCCAGCCATTGATTGCCCTGCATACGGATAAGCACGGCATCTGTACCGTCCATGCTGGTGCCGGACATGATGCCGATATAAAGTTGGGTATTCATGGGTTGTGGTTCGGATTAGGCCGTAAAAAAACATTTTAACGCGGTTTTGCGATTTGTCAGGTATTTGGCGCGGCGCAGGTAAATAAATGTTTCAAGAAAGATTGCAAAAAGGTTACAATAGTCCGAAACACATCCGCAATTCTTAAGGAAGCTGATCCTATGGCTCAAACTCAGATGAGTGCCAACTTGAAGCTGATTAATGCTGTCTTTGCCGCTATGCTGGTGGGCATGGTCGGCTATTTTATTTACTGGGGCTTGGGCTATACCCATTACAACCATTCCATATTGTTCATTATCGCTACCATGTTCGGCGTTTTCATGGCGTTTAACGTGGGCGGCAACGATATCGCCAATTCCTTTGGTACCAGCGTCGGCTCCGGTACGCTGACGATTCCCCAGGCTTTGCTGATTGCGGCGGTGTTCGAGGTCAGCGGCGCGGTGATTGCGGGCGGCGAAGTGACCGATACCATACGCAAAGGCATTGTGGATCTGAACGGCATCGACCTTCAGCCCATGCAGTTTGTCTTTATCATGATGTCCGCGCTGCTCGCAGCGGCATTGTGGCTCTTGTTTGCCTCGCGCAAAGGTCTGCCCGTTTCCACCACCCATGCCATTATCGGCGGTATCGTCGGTAGCGCGGTGTGTATGGCGGTGATGAACAATATGAATGCGGGCGAGCTGATTCAATGGAGCAAATTGGGCGAAATCGCCTTGTCTTGGGTTTTGTCCCCCATTTTGGGCGGTACGGTTTCCTATTTACTGTTTTCCAGAGTGAAGAAAAACGTTTTGGATTACAACGCTTGGGCGGAAGGCACGCTCAAGGGCATCAAGCAAGAAAAAAAGGCTTACAAAGAACAGCACCGCCTGTTTTTTGAAGCCTTGAGCGAAAGCGAAAAAGTCGAATACGCCACCAAAATGGCGCACGACGCGCAAATCTACGATGAGCCGGATTTTGATCCCGCCGATCTGAAAAGCGACTACTACCGCGGCCTGTACGATTTGGACAACCGCAAAAACAACGTCGACTCCTATAAAGCCCTTCATTCTTGGGTTCCCTTTATTGCCTCTTTCGGCGGGATGATGATTGCCGCCATGCTGATTTTCAAAGGCTTGAACAACCTTCACTTAGGCATGAGCAACGTCAACAGCTTCCTGACCATCTTCATGATCGGCGCGGCAGTGTGGATGGGTACGTTCGTATTCGCCAAAAGCCTGAAGCGCAAAGATTTGGATAAATCCACTTTTCAAATGTTTTCATGGATGCAGGTATTTACCGCCTGCGGCTTCGCCTTCAGCCACGGCGCAAACGATATTGCCAACGCCATCGGTCCGTTTGCCGCCATTATGGACGCATTGCGCACCAACAGTATTACTTCTCAAAACGCCGTTCCGCCGATTGCCATGCTGACATTCGGTATCGCCTTGATTGTCGGCTTGTGGTTTGTCGGTAAAGAGGTGATTAAAACCGTCGGCAGCAGCTTGGCGGAAATGCACCCCGCTTCGGGCTTTACCGCCGAACTTTCCGCCGCCGCCGTCGTGATGGCAGCCTCCTTTATGGGGCTGCCTGTATCCAGTACCCATATTTTGGTCGGCGCGGTACTCGGTATTGGTTTGGTCAACCGCAACGCCAACTGGAAGCTGATGAAACCCATTGGCTTGGCATGGGTCATTACCCTGCCTGCCGCCGCCATCCTGTCCGTGACCTGCTACTTGATTCTGCAAGCCCTGTTCTAATATCGGATGGCTACACAAAAGGTCGTCTGAAAGCAATGTTCCCGCTTTCAGACGACCTTTTTTATGGCGAAATCAAGATAAAAGAGAGGCAAGATAAGTGTTCGACCGGTTTGGTTCGGAACGTAGAACGTTGCCGTCTAAACGAAAAGAACGATGATTGGACGCAATTTTTAGATATTTTCTTGAAGTTTGTTTGCTCAAACCCTTTTGAAATGTTCCCAAACCGGTTTGCAGTTTTCCGGCAGTTCGGGACACGCGCCGAGGATGCCGCCGCTGAAGTCGTTTAAGCGGTGGAAGTCGCTGCCCGCGCTGGCGAGCATGCCGAAGCGTTCTGCCAGCAGCGCGTAGTTGAGGCGGTCGTTTTTGCAGCAGTTGCCGCTGTGGACTTCGATGCCCGCGCCGCCGAGGTTTTTAAATTCTTCAAACAGATTGCGCTTGGCGGTGGCGGACAAGTCGTAGCGCATGGGGTGGGCGATGATAGCCATGCCGCCCGCGCCGTTGACGGCGGAGACGCAGTCTGCCAGCGTCGCCCATTCGTGACGGACGGCGCAGGATTTGCCGTCGCCCAAGTATTTGGTGAACGCCTGCTGCTTGTTTTTGACGTGTCCCGCTTGGATGAGGAACTCGGCGATGTGGGTGCGGCTGACCATTTCTTTGTTTGCTGCCAGCGCGAGCGCACCGTCGTATGCGCCGCCGATGCCTTTCTTTTCGAGTTTGGCGGCGATGGCTTCAAGGCGTTTCAGACGACCTTGCCGCACTTGTGCCAACAGGTTTTGCAGGTTTTCGTCCTGTTCGTCGAAATCCAAACCGACGACGTGTATGGTGCGCCCGCGCCAAGTTACGGAGATTTCCACGCCGTTGACGAAACGCAGTCCGAGCTTGTCGGCTTCGGCACGCGCTTCGGCGATGCCGCCTGTGTGGTCGTGGTCGGTCAACGCCAGCAGCGTGCAGCCGTTTTGATGCGCAAGGCGCACGACTTCGGCGGGGGAGAGCATACCGTCGGAAACGGTGGAATGGCAGTGCAGGTCTATCATGGGGCGTTATGTGTGTGGTGAATGAAGGGCGGGGACGGTCATGTTGAAAACCGAGTCGGACAAAGGTCGTCTGAAATCCAGTAGTTCGGATTCTTGAATCCGACATTTCAAATCCTGCCGTAATGATTTGAATGGACGAAATATTAGAAGCTTTGTCGGATGCCACTATCCGAGCAGCGTTGTTTAACAATAAAAGGTCGTCTGAAAACGTGGTTTCCATCCAGCCGAACCGTTTTCAGACGACCTTTTTGCTGTCTTCGTCGTCCATCCAGCCCGCTTCTTTCAATTTCCGCTGTTGAGCGTCGTAGCGGGCTTTTTCCGTCCAATAAACCGTCTGGATGCAGACGTCGCCGCAGTCGCTGCCGCAGCATTCCCACGATTCGGGGCGGACGGGTTTGTCTAAAAGCGGCTCGCCCAAGAGGGCTTCGGCTTTATTCTTCAGGGTCGTATCCATCGGCGATTTCCAAGCGCGCG
>CAUSKT010000007.1:0-48083 GCA_963532335.1 uncultured Neisseria sp.
ATGGGATAAACGGTAGAAAGGTCGTCTGAATGGAGGTTTTCAGACGACCTTGATAGAAGTTTGGTTTTTAGCCTAATCTATACTTGTATAATCTAAGATAACAGAATCATGATAGTAAGCTTTTTAGCCACTCAATGAACCGATCAAACCAACTTCCTTTATTTTCCTTTAAAGATTTCTGTTCAGATTGGTTAGGAACCCTATCTACACATTCACCTCTAATATAATCTTGAACCCTAAAATGACCATTTTGATCTTTTTTAAGGCAAATTGTATCTCCAAAACCAGTGAAATTCGGCTCTATCCTTAATTGTTCATTTTTATTTGGATCAGGATGTAGATCAATTGCATAAATTTGTTTGTCTTCTAATTTTATACCTGGAAAATTTGAAGAATCCAGCATAATACATTTTTCTTTATTTGGATAATTTTCTTCAAATGTTGTCTTATAAAATATACTATGAGAATTCCTTGTATCCCCTTGAGATATATTGGATATATTTATGAAATACGCGCCAATTAATTCAGATCTGTCAATATAAAGACACGGGGTGTTATTAACTATCTTGACATTCACTCTACCATCAGCATAAGGAGATTGAGAAAAAGCATTACAATTAAATGTAAATAACAAAATTGACAATGCAGAAAATAGTTTTATGTACATAGAAATTCCAAGTAAGCAAAACAGCTATTGTAACGAATACGAAGCAAAGGTCGTCTGAAAATTTTCAGACGACCTTTGTGAAAGTTGGATTTCCAATTCAACCTACGCCTGTTATGTAAATAATGCGGTGTTTTCTTACATCTTTTTTCTTTAGTATTTTTATCCTGATTTAAACCTAAACCAATATACCCGCTAGTCATAGTCGAAAGGTTCGAATTCTTCGTCCAGCCGTTCACATGAGATGAACCGTTGTTCGGCGGCGCTGGTTTCTTCATCGCTCAACATGAACAATCCGCCCCATTGGTCTTTTTGATAGGGTTTTTGATAGGTTTGCCGGAGGAATTCATATTGTTCGGCGGAGAGGTAGGGGCGGTGGCTTTCCAATTGGGCAAACAGTTGTCTGCGGTAGTCTTCGGGAGAGGTATCTTCTTCGGGGAAATAGTCCGCTTGGGCTTGGAGCAGCCTGCGGAAGATGAAGTCTGCTAAGTTTGCGGCTTCTACTACGCTGAAGTCGTCGTCGTGATACAGGCGTGTGATACATGGTTCGCCTTCTTGGCGGTAGTCGAATGTGTAGTAATCGCCGTTGCCCGCTCCGGCAAAGGCGATGAGTTTGCCACGGTATTCGGGTTTCAAACTCATCCATTCACTGTCGTCGCATAGCTGTTCGTTGATTCCCTGCAATTCGTCGGCATGAGGCAGTTCAAATTCCGAGCCAACCAGCAGTAAGGGCGGATGCTCGAGCAACTTGGGGAAAGTGTCGCTATACCAGTTTCTGCCAGCCTCTCCCCAGTCCAACATACCGTCGGCAGCGAGGCGTTTGTATAGGTTGGGCAGGGAGATGCCGTATTGTGTTTCGGTTTGGCTGATGAAATCCTGATAATTCATGATGTTTCCTTTGCTAGATTTTGGTTTTGAACTCCATTGAAGCCGCGTTTTCAGACGGCCTCTTTCCTTTCCGTGTTACCGCTTGCCGTTTAAATAAGGCCTTGCCTGAAGGATGACGAGTTTGCCGCCTGCGAAAGCCCATTCGATGTCTTGTTCGCCGTTGCCGAAAAGCTGTTTGATTTGCTGTCCGGCCTGGTCGAGGCGGCGGATTTGGTCGTGGTTCATGACGTTGCCGGCGGTTATCGGCACTTCCCTGACGCCGCCGTTTTCATCCAGTTGCAGCGCGGTGGTTTCGTTGGAGGAGCTGAGGCGTTGTACGGCGTCGTTGCGGCGGTTGTAAACGGCTTGTTCCGCCACCCGTTTTCCTTCGACCACGCGAATACCCAGCCCGCGTTTGGCGGCGATGTAGGAAGTGTTTTTCTGCGCGGTATCGTAGGGATTGACGGTAACGAGTACGCCGGAGAGGTCGGCATTGATACTTTGCTGGACGAAGACGCTCATTTTCACGCTGTCGTGCGGCAGTCCGGCGATGCGGCGGGCTTCGTACGCGCTGTAATTGAAGACGGAAGCCCAAGACTGTTTCACTGCTTCTGCCAGCGCGTTTTCGCCGGTTACGTTCGGCACGGTGGTGTACAGTCCTGCGCCGCTAAAATTCGGCAGGTCTTCGGAATTGGACGAGCTGCGGACGAACACGCCTTTGCTGTTTAATTGGCTGCGCCATTGTTCCGCCCAGGTGCGTTTCCATTCGGACGGGATTTCGGCATCGGTGATTTTTTTCTGCAAGGCGAGCAGGGCGGTGCGGCGCTTGCGGTTGTCGTCGCCGCTTTGCGTTTCGATTTGCGCCAGTGTTGCCGCGTTGATGCCGAGTTTGTCCATCATGGCGCGGTAGTAGGCGAAGGGGATGCAGAATCCGTCGGGGACGTTGCTGCCTGCAATATGGGCGCGGATATGGCCGAGGTTGGCGGCTTTGCTGCCGCAGTAACGGCTGTCTTCACGGCGCAAGTTGGCAAGCGGCCGCAGGCTGTAATCGGAAGTGTCGGGCTGCGGCAGGGAGAGGTCGTCTGAAAAGGTTTTGGCGGCTGTGTTTCGGTTGGTTTGGGCGACCCGGTATTGTTTTGCGTCTGCTGCCAGTTCGATACGGCGGCCGATATAGGGCGCGAGGATTTTTTCGGCATCTTTGAGGTAGATGTTGGGAATGCCCCAGCCGCGCGCCAAGACGTTCACATGCGACAGCGCGGTGGATGGTTTTTCGCTGATGATGCCTGCTACGGGCGGCAACACCAGCGGCACTTCTTTCAAGATGATGATGTCGTCCGCACCGACATCGTAAAGGTCGTCTTCCTGAGTGATGACGCGCAATGTGCCTACCGCTTTCCCCCTGTGCAACGGCAGATAAGGGAAATTCTGTATCAGGCTTTCTTGGGTTACAAAGGGGACTTTGCTTTGCGCAGCAACAGTTTCCTGCCACAGGGAATTGGTTTTGTAGCGCAGCGGGGCGAAGAAACTGTCTTTCAGACGACCTTCTGCCAATTTCAGCAATTCGGGCGTGATTTTGTCGCCTTCCCAAAATTCGTAAACGTATTCTTGAGTGCTGTTCTGCCAACTGATGGTGCCGAACAGGAAGCGGCGGTTCGGGCTGCGGTATTGTTCGAACAATTCTTTGCGCGTCGGCATCGGTTTCAAAATCTCGGCGAGATAGGTTTCGTGCAGGCGGTATTTCGGCGTGTTGATGTAGTCGGTGCGGTTGTTGTCTTCGCGGTCGATAAGGAAGAGGACGTGCGGGATTTCGTATTCGCTGTCTTGTTCGTAAACGCGCGAAAGCAGGTCGAAATCGGCGCGGCTGCGGATGGCGGACAGCGCGGGCGTTTGCGTTTTGACCGGCGTGGCGGCTTGGCGTTTGTCGGACTCAAAATAAGAAGGCTTGCGCGCGGTCGGCGCGGCGGTATCGGCGATTTCGGCATTGGGATGGCAGGCGGCGAGCAGGAACAATAGGGAGAGGCAGACGCTGGTTTTCATGATAATGGCAACGAGAAAAAACGGATTGTAGCAAGAAAAGGTCGTCTGAAAACCCTGTTCGGGGTGTTTCAGACGACCTTTTTCTTGACCCAACCCTTTCAAACCATCGCTTGATACAACGCAATCATCAGCGGCATGGTGATGACGCACAGCAGCGTCGTGATGCCGTAAATCGCGCTGGCTTTACGGGCGTTCTGACCATAAACCATCGCCATTTGGGTAACGGTGGACGCGGCGGGGCTGACGGTGGCGAGGAAGCTGATGAGGACGACGGTATCGCTGTGTCCGCCCAAATGGGCAATGCCCGAAATTTTGACAAACACCAGCAGAATCAGCGGGATAAGCATCAGACGCAGGAAGGCGACGAGGTAAATCCGTTTGGAGAGGACGATTTCTTTAAGCGGCAGCGAGGCAATCAGCATTCCGGCAACGAGCATGGCAACGGGGCCTATCATGCCGCCGACGGTCGCAAGCGTGTTGTCGATGATGTGCGGCAGTTTGATTTGAAAGGCAAACATGAACACACCGATAAAAATGGAAAGGATGTTGATATTGGTGAGTACGGTTTTCCACGCAAGATTGCCGCGCCCGCAAAGCAGCAGGCGCAAGTGCGTCCAGAAAAGGAACATTTGGACGATGATGAAGCCGCTGGTGTAAATCACCCATTGCGGTCCGAAAATGGACATCACCAGCGGGATGATGAGGTTGCCGGAATTGGTGTAAACCGTGGCAGCGTGTTCGAGCGTATCGAGCTTGAACAGGGTTTTGAAAAGCCTGCCCAGCGCGATCAGCAGGATGTGGAACACGACTGCTAGGGCAACCGAGAGTTTCAGTCCGTCAATGATGTCGGGCGTGTTCTCGATTTGGAAGGCGTGAATCATCACCGACGGGCTGATGAGGTAGAGCGCGATGACGGAGAGCGTGCGGCTGTGTTCGGAGGCCAGAAGCTTGAATTTCACCAACGCCATGCCCATCAGGACGATCAGGGTCAGCTCGGTGATTTTGCCGGCAAGGAGCAGGGCGGTTTCCATGAGTGTGGCACATTTTGGGAAAACGGAAATTTTACGCTTGCGCGCCAGTGCGGACAATGTATTCGGAACACGGTTTCAGACGACCTTTCCGTGTTTGCCGCCGTATTCAAAGGGCAAAGGTCGTCTGAAAACGCAACGCTCGGATTTTCAGACGACCTCACGTCCCGTCCTGTTCTCATTTAAAGTTAATCCACTATACGCACAGACACAGCGGGAATGGCAACGCATTGCGCCAAGTGGAATGTTGACAATTTTTCACCCGACAACAAGGCGTTTTCAGTATAATACCGCCCGCAAATTTTCCTTTTTTTTGAAAAGCATAAATCATGACTACTTCAAATCAAAATGTGCTGGAGCGTATATTCAATTTAAGCGCAAACGGCACGAATGTGCGCACTGAGTTGATGGCAGGTCTGACCACCTTCCTCGCCATGTGTTACATCATCATCGTCAATCCGCTGATTCTCGGCGAAACGGGCATGGACATGGGCGCGGTATTCGTCGCTACCTGCATCGCTTCCGCCATCGGCTGCTTCGTGATGGGCTTCGTCGGCAACTATCCGATTGCGCTCGCGCCGGGCATGGGCTTGAACGCCTACTTTACTTTCGCCGTCGTCAAAGGTATGGGCGTGCCCTGGCAGGTGGCTTTGGGCGCGGTATTCGTTTCGGGCATCATTTTCATCTTATTCAGCTTTTTCAAAGTGCGCGAAATGCTGGTGAACGCGCTGCCTATGGGTTTGAAAATGTCGATTGCCGCCGGTATCGGGCTGTTTCTGTCGCTGATTGCGCTCAAAGGTTCTGGCATCATTGTCGCCAGCGACGCGACTTTGGTGAAATTGGGCGACATCCACCAACCTGCCGCGCTTTTGGTGCTGGCAGGCTTCGCTATGGTGGTGGCTTTGGGGCATTTCCGCGTCAAAGGGGCGATTATCCTGACCATTCTGGCAATCACAGCTATTTCCACCCTGCTGGGCTTGAGCGATTTTAAAGGCGTGGTCGGCGAAATTCCGAGCATCGCGCCGACTTTCATGCAGATGGATTTCAACGGTCTCTTTAAACTCAGCATGATCAGCGTGATTTTCGTTTTCTTTCTGGTTGATTTGTTTGACTCCACCGGCACGCTGGTCGGCGTTTCCCACCGCGCAGGCCTGCTGGAAGACGGCAAACTGCCCCGCCTGAAGCGTGCCCTGTTCGCCGACTCGACCGCCATCGTCGCCGGTGCCGCACTGGGTACGTCTTCAACCACGCCGTATGTCGAAAGCGCGGCGGGTGTGTCCGCAGGCGGCCGCACCGGTCTGACCGCCGTAACCGTCGGCGTATTGATGCTGGCGTGTCTGATTTTCTCGCCGCTGGTGCAGAGCATCCCCGGCTTCGCCACCGCGCCCGCGCTGCTCTACGTCGGTGCGCAAATGCTGCGCAGCGCGCGCGAAATCGACTGGGACGACATGACCGAAGCCGCCCCCGCTTTCCTGACCATCGTGTTCATGCCGTTCACCTATTCGATTGCCGACGGCATCGCCTTCGGCTTCATCAGCTACGCCGTGATTAAACTTTTATGCAACCGCATCAAAGACGTGCCGCCTATGGTGTGGATAGTCGCCGTATTGTGGGCATTGAAATTCTGGTTTATGGGCGGCTGATGCCGTTTTCAGGTTAGCTGTTTCATTCCCCGCAATAGCAAAAGGTCGTCTGAAAATTTTCAGACGACCTTTTTTGGTTTTTAAGATGAAATGAATATTTGAAACTTCGCGCTATCGTTCCGCTCAATATTCAAAGGCATCAGCCAATGCTTAAAACCATTCTTTCTTACCGACAACATAAACTCGTTCAAATTCTTCCGGCGTAGATGTCAGGTATTTAAAGACGTCGAAGAGAGATAAAACGATAACAGCTATCAAAGCAGGATAGACAAACATACCCACCACGCCAAGCACCAAATAGATGATACCGGCTTTGTTTAAGCCCAAATAGAATTTATGCGCTCCGAAGCAACCTAAAAAGAACGCCAAAGCCGCGGCGATGATGCGTTTGTTGGTAGTAGGAAGGGATTGCAGAGGTGAATTTTCGGACATTTTTTCTCCAAACGGATAGTCAATATTAAGAAAGTGTTTTTAAGTATAGCAGAATAATGATATTAATTTCACATAGATTCTATTTTTATTGAATAATAAACCTATAAAATTTCGTAAATTTATGTTACAAAAAGCCTAATTTTCAGTTTAAATATGCGATTTCCTATACATTTTTAGCATATTATACTTACTACCTTTATTTATCTTTTCGATTTATCCGCATTTCTTAGCCAATCCGCCCCGCTTAAAGTTTCAGACGACCTCGACACTGCTTTTGACTCTGCCGCGCCTGTCTAGTTCAGATTTAAAAATGAAACAACACCAAACTCAGCGCAATCACCGCCATGCCGGACGTCAACCCGTAAACGGTTTCGTGTCCGTCGGAATAACGCTTGGCGGCGGGCAGCAATTCGTCCAACGCAAGAAACACCATCACGCCAGCAATCACGCCGAACACTGCGCCGAACACGAAAGGCGATAAAAACGGCTTGAGCATGGTGTAGCCCAAAACCGCGCCCAAGGGTTCGGCAAGCCCTGAAGCGAGGCAGGCGAGGACGGTTTTTTTGCGGTTGCGGGTGGCGAAATAAACGGGCGCGGCAATGGAAATGCCTTCAGGAATATTGTGTATCGCAATCGCAAGCGCCAGCGGCATCCCGACGGCGGGATTTTCCAGCGTGGCGAAAAACGTTGCCAAACCTTCGGGAAAGTTGTGCGCGGTAATCGCAAACGCCGCCATCATGCCGACTCGGGCGATGTGGCGGCGTTTGTTTTCCTGAAAGGCGGGGTCGTGCGGATCGAGCGTTTCATGCGGGTTCGGCACGACGCGGTCAATCAGCGCAATCGATCCCATGCCCGCCAGAAAAGCCAGCGTCGCGGCGGCGAAGGCTTTGTCTTTGTCGTAAACCTGCCCGAAGGCTTCGCTGGATTTGTTGAAAATCTCCGTCAGCGACACATACACCATCGCCCCGCCCGCGAACGCCAATCCGAACGACAAGACACGCGGGTTGGGCGTTTTGGAAAACATCACCAACCCGCTGCCCAATACGGTAAACAATCCGGCGGCAAGGGCGATGCCGAAGGCAGTGATGAGGTTGGTTGAGCTGATATCAGGCATCGTCTTAAGTCGTTAACACAATAAAGAAATCAGCCTAACATATTTTCCTAAATTAGAGAATAATTATTATTTTTATTTATATTGACAAGAACAATGTCGGATTAGAAACGTCGGCAAATATAGTGGATTAACTTTAAATCAGGACAAGGCGACGAAGCCGCAGACAGTACAGATAGTACGGAACCGATTCACTTGGTGCTTCAGCACCTTAGAGAATCGTTCTCTTTGAGCTAAGGCGAGGCAACGCCGTACTGGTTTAAAGTTAATCCACTATAAAAACCATTCCAACCCCTTTTCCCTTCCCCCAAACGGCAACGCAGCCCGCCATCCGCCTGTCTGAAACGCCGCCGGATTTTCCATATAAATGGAAGAAATGTTATGATTTTGCAATCTTCCCTATTTCAGACGACCCCATGCGGATGATGTGAAAGGTCGTCTGAAACACATTCAACCCCCTCCGAAACGAGACATTCATGACCCTGCAAATCGGTATCGACTTAGGCACGACCAACAGCCTGATTGCCCAGTTCCACAACGGCGAAACCCGCCTGATTCCCAACCAACACGGCCATTTTCTGACACCGTCGGTTATCAGCGTCGCCGAAGACGGCAGCATCATGACCGGCATCGCCGCACGCGAACGCCTCTCCACCGCCCCGACGCTGACCGCCTCGGCGTTCAAGCGATTTATGGGAACGGATAAAACTTTCCATTTGGGCAAGCGCACGTTCCGCGCCGAAGAATTGTCCGCGCTGATTTTAAAAAGCCTGAAAGAAGATGCGGAAGCCTTTTTGGGAGAACCGGTATGCGATGTCGTTCTGACCGTTCCCGCCTATTTCAACGCCATCCAACGTCAGGCAACGAAAAACGCGGCACAGATGGCAGGTTTGAACGTCTTGCGTTTGCTCAACGAACCGACTGCCGCCGGCCTTGCTTACGGTTTGCAGGAAAAACCCGACGACACGCGCTTTTTGATTTACGACTTGGGCGGCGGGACGTTTGACGTATCCGTACTTGATTATTTCGACGGCGTCGTCCAAGTATCCGCCAGCGCGGGCGACAACCATTTGGGCGGCGAAGATTTCGTCAACGTGCTGCGCCAGTGTTTCCTGAAAAAATGCACGACGCTGACGTCGTCTGAAAGCGACAAACTGGCGCAAAACAGCGAATTGTGGCAGGTATTGGAAACCGCCAAACGCAAACTGGGCGAAGAAATGCAGACGGAAATCCGTTTCCATTACGGCGACACGGTTCACTCCGCCGTCATCAGCCGCGAAGAATTCCAAGAAGCCGCCACGCCATTAATGGGCCGCCTGCGCCAACCACTGGAACGCGCATTGCGCGATGCCAAGCTGCACCCTTCGCAAATCGACGGCATCATCTTGGTCGGCGGCGCGACGCGGATGCCGATGATTCGGCATTCCATTGCCCAACTGTTCCGCCGTATCCCGCTTGTTTCGGTCAATCCCGACGAAGCCATCGCACGCGGCGCGGCGGTGCAGGCGGCGCTGATTGCGCGCAACGAAAGCGTGGAAGAAGTCGTCCTTACCGACGTGATGCCCTTCTCGCTCGGCACGGAAGCCGGCATGGACCTTGGCAACCAATACGTTACCGGACGGTTTATCCCGATTATTGAGCGCAATATGCCCGTTCCCGTTTCGCGCGTCGAAACTTTCATCACTTCCCACGACGGGCAGAAAGTGATTTTGGTCGATGTTTTGCAGGGCGAGTCCATGCTTGCCAAAGAAAACCTGAAACTGGGCGAACTGTCGGTCAACGTCCCGCCCAAGCCGAAAGGTCAGGTATCGATAGACGTCCGCTTCAGCTACGACGTCAACGGGCTTTTAGAAGTCGACATCAGCAACAAAGACCTGAATCTGCACATCAATCAGGTTTTCCGTCAAAACAGCCAAAGCCTGACGCCTGAAGAAATCAAGGCTTCCCTGATCAAACTCGCCGCCTTGAAAATCCATCCGCGCGATCAGCAGCACAATATCTATCTGTTGGAAAAAGCCAAACGCCTGTATGAAGAATTCCTCGGCGACAACCGGCACATCATCGCCGCAGAAGTAGCGCGTTTTGAAGCTGTATTGGAAACGCAGGACCCGATCGTCATCCATAGGGCGCAACAGCAATTTAGCGAATTTTTAAACCGTTTCGACGGCGGCTGGCTGCTGTAAGCGCATCGCTTTTCATCGGACACGCCGAACAATGAAAGATAAAATCCATTGAAAACAAAAAATTATGCAATACCGGCAAAAATAAGTTGACACCTTCCTGACGCATCCATATAATGCACGGCTTATCGGGTCGTTAGCTCAGTCGGTAGAGCAGCGGACTTTTAATCCGTTGGTCGAGCGTTCGAATCGCTCACGACCCACCAAATTTAAAAAGCTGAGTTGAAAAACTCAGCTTTTTTATTATCTTTCAGATATACGCAGACCAAACCATACGGAAACACCGTATCGGTTTAAACTTAACCCGCCAAACAATCAAGGTTATCTGAAACGCCGCAATCATATAGTGGATTAACTTTAAATCAGGACAAGGCGACGAAGCCGCAGACAGTACAGATAGTACGGAACCGATTCACTTGGTGCTTCAGCACCTTAGAGAATCGTTCTCTTTGAGCTAAGGCGAGGCAACGCCGTACTGGTTTAAAGTTAATCCACTATACAAAACCGCGTTTTCAGACGACCCCGCCAACGCCACTCGGAATCCACATGATCAGCAGACTGACCGGCAAGCTCATCGAGAAAAACCCGCCGCAAATCGTCATCGACGTCAACGGAGTCGGCTACGAAGCCGACGTATCCATGCAGACCTTCTACAACCTGCCCGCCTTGGGCGAAACCGTACAGCTTTACACCCAGCTCGTCATCCGTGAAGACGCGCATTTGTTGTTCGGCTTTGCGACTGCCGACGAGCGGGCGACGTTCCGCCAGTTGGTCAAAGTCAGCGGCATCGGCGCAAAAACCGCGCTGGGCATACTTTCTGCCATGTCCGCCGACGAGCTTGCCCGCGCGGTTGCCGACGAAGACATCAAACGCCTGTCCTCCGCCCCGGGCATCGGCAAAAAAACCGCCGAACGCATGGTTTTGGAACTGCGCGGCAAACTGGTTTCCCATACCGCTGCCGACGAACTTTTCGCCGCCGCGCCTGCCGCCGACGAAACGGACGACATCGTCAACACCTTGATTGCGCTGGGTTACAACGAACGCGAGGCAAAAGCCGCCATCAAAGGCATCCCCAAAGGCACGGAAGTCGGCGAAGGCGTGCGCTTGGCTTTGAAAAACCTGTTGAAATAAACATACCTCGCCTTGCCGTCAAAACGCGGCAACCATACAAAGAGGTCGTCTGAAAACCCCGAATCAGGTTTTCAGACGACCTCTTTTTTTACGTCAAACCGCTTACGCGCCGCGTTTTTCCAAAGCGGCTACGGCAGGCAACTCTTTGCCTTCCAAAAATTCGAGGAACGCGCCGCCGCCGGTGGAGATGTAGCCGATTTGGTCGGTAACACCGAATTTGGCAATCGCCGCCAACGTGTCGCCGCCGCCCGCAATCGAGAATGCTTTGCTTTGGGCGATGGCTTCGGCAAGGGCTTTCGTGCCGCCTGCGAACTGGTCAAACTCAAACACGCCGACCGGGCCGTTCCACACCACCGTACCTGCGGCTTTGAGCAGTTCGGCAAGCGCGGCGGCGGATTTCGGGCCGATGTCCAAAATCATATCGTCTTCGGCAACGTCGGCAATGTCTTTCACGACTGCTTCGGCATCGGCGGCAAAGGCTTTGGCAACGACGACATCGGTCGGCAGCGGTACGGAGCCGCCTTTGGCCGCCATTTTCGCCATGATTTTTTTGGATTCTTCCACCAAATCATGTTCCGCCAGCGATTTGCCGATGGCTTTGCCTTCCGCCAACAGGAAGGTGTTGGCGATACCGCCGCCGACGATGAGTTGGTCGACTTTGTCCGCCAGCGATTCGAGGATGGTCAGCTTGGTGGACACTTTGCTGCCGGCGACAATCGCCACCATCGGGCGCGCGGGCTGTTTCAGGGCTTTGCCCAAAGCGTCGAGTTCGCCCGCCATCAATACGCCGGCGCAGGCAACGGGCGCGGCTTGGGCGACGGCTTCGGTCGAAGCTTGGGCGCGGTGGGCGGTGCCGAACGCGTCGTTGACGAACACGTCGCACAAGGCGGCATAGGCTTTGCCCAGTTCCAAATCGTTTTTCTTCTCGCCTTTGTTGATGCGCACGTTTTGCAGCATGACGACATCGCCCGCATTCAGGGCGGGTTTGTTTTCACGCCAGTCGTTCAATACTTTCACGTCTTTGCCCAACAGGCTGCCCAAGTGCGCGGCAACGGGCGCAACGTCGTCTTCAGGATGAAACTCGCCTTCGGTCGGTCGGCCCAAGTGGGTCATCACGATAACGGACGCGCCGTTGTCCAAGCAGTATTTGATGGACGCAAGCGAGGCGCGGATACGGGTGTCGTCGCTGATTTTGCCGTCTTTGAACGGCACGTTCATATCGGCGCGGATGAGGACGGTTTTGCCCTGCACGTTTTGTTCGGTCAGTTTCAGAAATGCCATGATGTATCCTTTGTGAAGGTTGGAAACGGAAATGGGAATGTTCTCAATTATCCGCGAACGGGGCGCATCGGTAAAGGCGGGATTTGCCTGCACTTGATTTGCGTCAGCGGCAGTGTCGATATAAGGTCGTCTGAAAACGTGGTTTGAATGAAGCAAAAACCCAAATCCTTCCTTTCAGACGACCTCCCGCCGAATCTTTGCTAAACTACACGAAAATACGTTCAACCCCCTCAAAGCTATGCTCACCTACACCCCGCCCGATCCGCGACAACCTGCCAAAACCCATGAAAAACCCTGGCTCTTGCTGCTGATGGCATTTGCCTGGCTGTGGCCGGGCGTGTTTTCGCACGACTTGTGGAATCCCGCCGAACCCACCGTCTTTACCGCCGTCGAAGCCTTAGACGCAGGCGCGACGCCGTTGGTTGCCCATGTGTTGGGACAGCCGGATTTTCAGATTCCGCCCGTCTATTTGTGGGTGGCGGCGGCGTTCAAACACCTGTTGTCGCCTTGGGCGGCGGACGCTTATGATGCCGCGCGTTTTGCGGGCGTTTTCTTTACGATTATCGGGCTGACCGCCTGCGGTTTTGCCGGATTCAACTTCTTGGGCAGGCACCACGGGCGCAGCGTCGTCCTCATTCTGATCGGCAGCATCGGGCTACTCTCGGTCGCGCACTTCCTCAACCCCGCTTCCGTCGCCTTTGCCGCGTCGGGCATGATATTGTGCGGCTTTTCATTGGCGCAACGCCGCGTCATTACCGCCTCCCTGTTGCTGGGCGGCGGCTGGGCGTTGCTGTCGCTCTCATCAGGCTATCTGATGACCGCCGCGCTCATGTTTTTAGCCCCCGCCCTGCTGCTCGATGCGCAATGGCGCGTCAAACGCTATTACCTGACGCTGGTCGGCGCGTTCGCCATCGGACTGCCGCTACTGACGGTTTATCCGCTCATCTTCTCCAGAACGCAGCCCGAACTGTTTTCCATCTGGCTGCAACACCACTCGCTCGGCGCATTCGGCGGTTTGGGTGGTTTTCAGACGACCTTCAGTCTGTTCTACTACCTGAAAAACCTGCTCTGGTTTACCCTGCCCGCGTGGCCGCTCGCCGCATGGACGTTAAGCCGCCCCCGCATACGCGAAAAAAACTGGAGCGTATTGTGCATTTCGTGGTTCCTCATCGTCCTCAGCATACTCGCCGTCAGCCCGCAACGCCTCCAAGACAACCTCGTTTGGCTGCTGCCCCCGCTCGCCCTGATCGGCGCGGCGCAACTGGACGGGCTGCGGCGCGGCGCGGCGGCGTTTATCAACTGGTTCGGCGTTATGGCGTTCGGATTGTTCGCCATTTTCCTGTGGACGGGCTTCTTCGCCATGAACTACGGCTGGCCTGCCAAACTCGCCGAACGCGCCGCCTATTTCAGCCCGTATTACACGCCTGACATCGACCCGATACCGATGGCGGTCGCCCTGCTGTTTACCCCGCTGTGGCTGTGGGCGATTACCCGCAAAAACATCCGCGGCAGACAGGCAGTGACCAACTGGGCGGCAGGCGTTACGCTGGCATGGGCATTGCTGATGACCCTGTTCCTGCCGTGGCTCGACGCCGCCAAAAGCCACGCGCCCGTCGTCCTCCAAATGGAAGCCGCCCTCTCCCCCGAACTGAAACAACGGCTTTCAGACGACCTAGAATGTATCAGCATCGCCAACGAAGACCACCGCGCCCGCATCGCTTGGGCACAATACAGCGACTTGACACTCCATATCGACGACGCTGCCTGCCGCTACCTTCTGGTGCAGCAGCCTAAAAATACCGACGCGCCGCCGGGCTGGACGAAAATCTGGCAGGGCGCACGCCCGAGAAACAAAGTGGAAGGCTTCGCCTTGCTGGAGAAAGCGGAATGAATCCGCTAGGGGCGTGAATGGCAAACGTCGTCTGAAAATCGGTTTCAGACGACGTTTTTTCATGAGAATTTGAGTATCAGAAACATTGTTTGCAAGAATGCGTCTGACAGGCGTTTGATATAGTGGATTAACAAAAATCAGGACAAGGCGACGAAGCCGCAGACAGTACAGATAGTACGACAAGGCGAGGCAACGCCGTACTGGTTTAAAGTTGATCCACTATAAACACAAAGGTCGTCTGAAAACCCATATTCAGATTTTCAGACGACCTTTTATGCTTCAAATCCCATATTATTGCAGGCTGTGTTCCAATGACACGCCTGCCGCCCAGCCGGTTTTGGGGTCTTTGCTTTCTTTGACTACGCCTGAGTTGAACGAGAGGGTCGTGCGTTTGGAGAATTTGTATTCGGTGTTGAACGCGAGCTGTTTGTAATTCTTGCCGGTATCGGAGCGGCCGTAGGCGACGCCGAGTTTGGGGGTGATGTTGCCCATGGTGTAGCCGGCGGTCACTTGGAAATCGCGGGTGTTGGTATTGGTTTTGGTTTCGTCTTCCCAGTGGAATTTGTCGGCGACATTGCGGGCGTACATCATACCGGCGGCGAGGTAGAGATTGTCTTTGTCGTAGCCGACTTTCATGGAATGAACCTGTCTGTCTTTGGTATCGTCAGGCGAGCCGTTGCGGGCGTATTCGAGGGCGTAGTGGGCGTTGAAGCCGTTGGTCGGGTGTTTGTAGTGCAAGCCTAAGCCCGCCATCCAGTCGCCGTTGCGCTTCCTGTCTTTATATTTGTTGGCACCGGGCGCGATTTGGACGCGGTAGTTGAAGCCGTTGTCAAAGGTTTTGGATTCGTAGTTCAGGGCGATTTCACGGCCGCCGAAACGGGTCATGCGCCCCATGGTTTGGGTGTGGTTGTTGCCGTTGAACGCGTCTTGTTCGCCGGTCAGGTAGTGCATGGGGGTACTGAGCCAGCCGGCGCGGACGGTACCGAAATCGCCGCGCAGACCGATGTAGGAGTCGTCCGTACTCCAGCCGTTGTAGTCGAAGGCGACGAATGAATTGATGCCGTAGATGAGCTTGAGGTCTTTGTCGAGTTTTTCACTGCCCATAATCCAGATGCGGCTGTTGTTGTCGGATATATCGGTAGCGGATTGCCCTTTGCCGTTGCGTTCGTGTTCGATAGAAGTAAATATCCGTCCGCCGATTTTGGCTTCGTTATCGGATGCCAATGCGGGGGCGGCAAGCGGGACGGCAACCGCAATCATTAATAACTTCTTCATTTTATTCTCCTTTTACTTGATTTTTCTGAGGCTGCGTTTAAACAGGGTTTTATACTATTTGAGGCTTGCAAAAAAATCAATATTTTTGTAATCACTTGTAACTTTTATTTCAAAAAATGTTTTTTATGGCGTTTTTTTGTGTTATCTTGCAAACCGATTTCCAAAACAGGCGGATTTTTTCAAATACCCATAGAGAATAAATCTTTTGATCCGCAAAAAATCAGAATATTTCCCTACCATGTAGTCATATGTAGTTTTTTATTTTTTGCAAAACGCAGGATGGAGGGAGAGATAGCGAGAAGAGGAGAAAAAACGTGCTGCCGAACAAACCTTATTCCATATCGGCTTTATCGCTTGCCATAATGCTTGCGCTGTCGGCGTGTCATCGCGAAGTCAAGCCCGCGCCCGAATTCAAGCGCAGCGAATACAATAAAATCGTCATCAGCAACGCGGTCGAACCGAGTACGCTCGACCCGCAAAAAAGCTCGGATATGGCGGCGGGCGCGATTATCCGCCAGATGATGGACGGCTTGGTCAGTACGGATGCCGAAGGCAAAACCATTCCCGCTTTGGCGTTGAAATGGGAGCCGTCAGACGAAGGGCGCGTTTGGACGTTCCACCTGCGCGATGCAAATTGGAGCAACGGCGACCCGATT
Organism: uncultured Neisseria sp.; assembly: GCA_963532335.1. Classification (GTDB taxonomy): domain Bacteria; phylum Pseudomonadota; class Gammaproteobacteria; order Burkholderiales; family Neisseriaceae; genus Neisseria. The sequence continues at coordinate 16,197 of CAUSKT010000007.1, forward strand.
ACCGCCGAAGATTTCGTTTACAGCTTCCGCCGCCTCGCCGATCCCGCAACCGCCGCGCCTAACAGCAGCTATTTGGAAGACGCGAAAATACAGGGTGCGGCGGAAATCCTGCAAGGCAAGGCGAAGCCGGATACTTTGGGCGTCAAGGCTTTGGACAAGAAAACGCTGCAATTTACGCTCACCGCGCCCGTGCCGTATTTCCCCGATATGCTGATTCAGCAGTTCACCTACCCCGTCCACCGCGCCACGGTCGAGAAATTCGGCGAAAAATGGACGCAGCCGGGCAATTATGTTTCCAGCGGCGCATACATCCTCAAAGAATGGCGTGTCAACAGCCACATCACCATGGATAAAAACCCTGCTTATTACGACAGCAAAAAAGTATCCATCCCGCAGGCGGTGTTCCTCGCCATCGGCAAAGAATACGACCGCTACCGTGCCGACGAAGTGGACGTTACCTACGGCATCCCTTCCGATCAAATTAAGATTGCCGAGAAAGAATTTCCCGGGCAGGTCCGGCGCGCGACTTTGCTGTGTTCTTGGTTTTTAGAGCCGAACTTGGAATCCGCCGAATTTAAAAATCCCAAAGTCCGCCGCGCGCTCAACCTCCTGACCGACCGCGCCATCATTACCAAAGTTGCCGGACGCGGCGACAAGGAAGCGTTCCAGCTTACCCCGCCAAATATGCAGGGCGGCGGCGAGTCTGCCCCCGCGTGGAAGCCGCTCAAGCGCGAAGCGCGCATTGCCGAAGCGAAAAAACTCTTGCGCGAAGCGGGTTACAGCGAAGAGAAACCGCTCGAGTTCCAAATCGTCTATACCACCAGCGAGGCCGCCAAAAAACAAATTACCGCGCTGCAATCCATTTGGAAGGCGACCGTACCGTTTGTGCGTCCCACGCTGATGAACGAAGAATGGAAAACCTTTTTGGACAAGCGCCTGCAAGGCAACTTCAGCATGGCGTTTGCGGGCTGGTGTTCCGACTACAACGACCCTGCGGGTATGCTCAATATTTTCAAATCCAACAATCCGAACAACGCCTTCCATTACAAGAATCCCGAGTTTGACAAGCTGATGAACAGCACGCTCGAAGCGGGCATTTCCGCCGAAGAGCGCGCCCGCCGCTACGTCAGCGCCGAGGCGATGCTGCAACGCGACGACGCCTTTATCCCTCTGTATCACCAAGTCAGCATCAATCTGGTGAAACCCGACATCCAAGGCTACTCCGACCACGACCCGCTGAAAAACTACACCATTAAGAATTGGTCGTTTGCACCCAAGAAGTGATTTGATAACATAGACACGTTTTTCAGACGACCTCTCTGTACATCAAGTTAATCCGCTATAAAAAGGTCGTCTGAAACCGCGAAACCTATTGGAGAATCCGTTCATGAATACCGTATCGAATTATCTGTCCGCATTGCGCGAAGCCATGAAGGCGCAAGGTCTGGACGCACTCGTCATCCCCTCCGCCGACCCCCATCTTTCCGAATACCTGCCCGCACACTGGCAGGCGCGCCGCGAGTTGTCAGGCTTTACCGGCTCGGTCGGCACATTCGTCGTTACCGCCGATGAAGCGGGCGTGTGGGTGGACAGCCGCTATTGGGAACAAGCCACCAAACAGCTTGCAGGCAGCGGCATCGAGTTGCAAAAAAGCGGGCAAGTTCCGCCGTACAACGAATGGCTCGCGGCAAACCTGCCCGAAAACGCCGCCGTCGGCATCCCTTCCGATATGGTGTCGCTCACCGGCAAACGCACTTTGGCGCAATCCCTGACCGCCAAAAACATCCGCATCGAACACCCCGACGGCCTGCTTGACCAAGTGTGGACAAGCCGTCCCGCCATTCCCGCCGAAACCGTATTCATCCACAACCCCGCCTACGTCTCCGAAACCGCCGCCGAAAAACTCGCCCGCGTGCGCGCCGTCATGGCGGAAAAAGGCGCGGATTACCACTTGGTTTCCTCGCTTGACGACATCGCTTGGCTGACCAACCTGCGCGGCAGCGACGTGCCTTTCAATCCCGTTTTCGTGTCCTTCCTGCTTATCGGCAAAGACCACGCCGTCCTGTTTACCGACCAAGGTCGTCTGAACGCCGAAGCCGCCGCCGCGCTGCAAACCGCCGGCATCACGGTCGAACCTTATGCCCAAGTTGCCGACAAACTCGCGCAAATCGGCGGCACGCTGCTTATCGAGCCGAACAAAACCGCCGTCAGCACCCTCGTGCGCCTGCCCGAAAGCGTGCGCCTGATCGAAGGCATCAACCCGTCCACCTTCTTCAAATCCGTCAAATCCGAAGCCGACATCGCCCACATCCGCGAAGCGATGGAACAAGACGGCGCGGCGTTGTGCGGCTTCTTCGCCGAGTTTGAAGACATCATCGACAACGGCGGCAGCCTGACCGAAATCGACGTGGACACCATGCTCCACCGCTACCGCAGCGCACGTCCGGGCTTCATTTCATTGAGTTTCGACACCATCGCGGGCTTCAACGCCAACGCCGCCCTGCCGCATTACAGCGCAACGCCCGAAAGCCACAGCACCATCAGCGGCAACGGCCTCCTGCTCATCGACTCCGGCGCGCAATACAAAGGCGGTACGACCGACATCACCCGCGTCGTCCCCGTCGGCACACCGAGTGCCGAACAAAAACGCGACAACACCCTCGTCCTCAAAGCCCATATCGCGCTTGCCGAGGCCGTATTCCCCGAAAACATCCTCTCGCCGATGATAGACGCCATCTGCCGCAAACCCCTGTGGCAGGCGCAATGCGACTACGGCCACGGCACAGGCCACGGCGTAGGCTATTTCCTCAACGTCCACGAAGGCCCGCAAGTCATCGCCTGCGCCGCCGTTCCCGGTCCGCAGCACGCCATGAAAAAAGGCATGGTGACCTCCATCGAACCCGGACTCTACCGTCCCGGCAAATGGGGCATCCGCATTGAGAACCTCGCCGCCAACCAAGCCGTCGCCAACCCGCAGGAAACCGAGTTCGGCAGCTTCCTCTACTTCGAAACCCTGACCCTCTGCCCCATCGACACCCGTCTGATGGACACCGCCCTCATGACCGACGGCGAAATCGACTGGGTCAACCGCTACCACGCCGAAGTCCGCCGCCGCCTCGAGCCGCTGACCGAAGGCGCGGCAAAAGCATGGCTGATCAAACGCACCGAACCGCTGGCGCGCTGACGGCAAAGGTCGTCTGAAAAACGGCCGTAGCGTGGGCTCCGCCCACGAAAAACACCAGCAAAAAGGTCGTCTGAAACCGAAAATCCCGTTTCAGACGACCTCCGAAACAAACCCATACCGCAGGCTGCCACCCGCAACCGCCGCAATAAAAAACCGTCCGAAACCCCATCCAAAGTGTTCAGACAACCATAAAAGCCGTAGCGTGGGCTTTGCCCACGAAAAGCATCAGCAAAAAGGTCGTCTGAAACCCAAAATCCCGTTTCAGACGACCATAAAAGCAAAAGCCCGCACACCCAAAAACCAAGGGCCTGACTACAAAGAAGAGAAAACCACCCCAAGCGTCCGAACCCCGTTCAGACGACCTTCCCGTATTCAGGCATATTCCGACCCACCAAGCCCCGAGCAGGTACGATATGCTGAAATTCATCATCCGCCGCATACTTTCCGCCATCCCCACCATGCTGGTACTGATTACCGTCTCATTCTTCATGATGCGGCTCGCACCCGGCAGCCCCTTCACCGGCGACAAAAACGTACCGCCCGCCGTACTGGCCAACATCGAGGCCAAATACCACCTGAACGACCCGATGTACCTGCAATACTTCAACTATCTCAAACAACTCGCCCACGGCGACCTCGGCCCTTCGTTCAAATACAAAGACTACAACGTCAACGAGCTGCTCGCCCAAGCTCTGCCCGTCTCCGTCGAACTGGGCGTGTACGCCTTCATCGTCTCCACCGTCTTGGGCGTACTCATGGGCACCATCGCCGCACTCAGGCGCAACACTTGGGCGGACTACACCATCATGACCGCCGCCATGACCGGCATCGTCGTCCCCAGCTTCGTCAAAGCCCCCATCATGATTTTCATCTTCGCCATCACCCTCAAATGGCTGCCCGCCGGCGGCTGGAATGACGGCGCGCTGACCAGCCTCATCCTGCCCGTCGCCGCCCTCTCCATCGGCTATGTCGCAGGCCTCGCCCGCATCACGCGCGGCGCGATGATAGAAGTGTTGAACAGCCCCTACATCCGCACCGCCCGCGCCAAAGGGCTGTCCATGAACAGCATCGTCCTGCGCCACGCCCTGCGTCCCGCCATGCTGCCCATCCTCTCCTATCTCGTTCCCGCCTTCGTCGGCATCATCACCGGCGCCATCGTCATCGAAAGCGTCTTCGGGCTGCCCGGCATCGGACAACTCTTCGTCAACGGCGCGCTCAACCGCGACTACGGCATGATCTTGGGACTGACCATCCTCGTCGGCGTACTGACCATCGTCTTCAACGCCGTACTCGACATCCTCTACGCCCTGATCGACCCCAAAATCCGCTATTAAAAGCAAAAAAGGTCGTCTGAAAACCGATTTTGCCGTTTTCAGACGACCCCGAACAAAACAACGGAGAACACCATGCTATTCAACAAGAAAAATTCCCGCGCCATAGCAGACGCAGCCGAACAGGCACAAGTACACGGACGCAGCCTGTGGCAGGACGCATGGCGGCGTTTCAGCAACAACAAAGCCGCCCTGTGCAGCATCTTCATCCTTGCCGCCATCACCCTCTTCGTTGTCGCCGCCCCCTGGATCAGCGCCTACACCTACGACTACACCGACTGGGACAACATGCAAATCCCGCCTTCCTTCTCCACCCGCCACTACTTCGGCACCGACCTGCTCGGACGCGACCTCCTCACCCGTGCCGCCGCAGGCGGGCGCATTTCCCTGCTCATCGGCATCGCAGGCGCGCTCGTCGCCGTCGTCATCGGCACACTCTACGGCGCACTCGCAGGCTTTTTCGGCGGCAAACTCGACTCCGTCATGATGCGCCTGCTCGAAATCCTCAACGCCTTCCCCTTCATGTTTTTCGTCATCCTCCTCACCACCTTCTTCGGGCGCAACCTCTTCCTCATCTTCGTCGCCATCGGACTCGTCTCATGGCTTGACGTCGCCCGCATCGTCCGCGGCCAAACCCTCAGCCTCAGACACAAAGAATTCGTCGAAGCCGCCCGCATCACAGGCGTATCCCGCCGCCGCATCGTTACCCGCCACATCATCCCCAACGTACTCGGCGTCGTCATGGTTTACGCCTCCCTGCTCGTCCCCGGCATGATCATGTTCGAATCCTTCCTCAGCTTCCTCGGATTGGGCGTACAAGAACCCCAGACCAGTTGGGGTTCCATGCTCCAAGAGGGCGCAGCCTCCATGGAAGCCGCCCCGTGGCAGCTCCTCGTCCCCTGCTTCTTCCTCGTCGCCACTCTCTTCTGCTTCAACTTCATCGGCGACGGCCTGCGCGACGCACTCGACCCCAAAGACCGCTGACACACACCACGAGGACACACCCATGAACACCCCGTTACTCACCGTCGAAAACCTCGACATCCGCTTCCAACTCCACGAAAAAACCGTCCACGCCGTGCGCAACATCAGCTTCAAAGTCGCCAAAGGCGAAACCCTCGCCCTCGTCGGAGAATCCGGTTCCGGCAAATCCGTTACCGCTATGTCCCTCATGCGCCTCCTGCCCGAAAACACCACCCGCTACGGACAAGACTCACGCATCACCTTCGACGGCACATCCATCCTCGACGCAGACGAAAAAAACCTCCGCAGCCTGCGCGGCGGACGTATCAGCTTCATCTTCCAAGAGCCCATGACCTCGCTGAACCCCTTCATGAAAATCGGCACCCAGCTCACAGAAGCCCTGCGCGTCCACAACAAAACCATCACCCGCAAAGCCGCCCGCGAACGCATCCTCGACCTCCTCAACCGCGTCGGCATCCGCGAAGCAGAACGTCGTCTGAAACAATACCCCCACGAATTCTCAGGCGGCCAGCTCCAGCGCATCATGATCGCCATGGCGCTGCTCAACGAACCCGCCCTGCTCATCGCCGACGAACCCACCACCGCCCTCGACGTCACCATCCAGGCAGAAATCCTCGACCTCCTCCACGACCTCCAAAAACAAATGGGCATGGCGATAATCTTCATCACCCACGACCTCGGACTCGCCGAACACTACTCCGAAACCGTCTGCGTCATGAAAGACGGCGAAATCGTCGAGCGCGGCAAAATCAAACAAGTTTTCGCCAACCCCACCCACCCCTACACCGCCCAACTCATCCACTCCGTCCCCAAAGGCATGAAAGAACCCGTAGAAGGCAACCCGCCCGAGCTCATCCGCGCCGACGGCATCAACGTCCACTTCACCCTCAAACACAACTTCTTCGGCAAACCCCTCAAAACCTTCCACGCCGTCAAAAACATCAGCCTCGCCATCCGCCAAGGCGAAACCCTCGGCATCGTCGGCGAATCCGGTTCCGGCAAATCCACACTCGGCAAAGCCATCATGCAAATGCTCCCCTACCAAGGCAGCATACACTTCGACGGCAGCGACCTCGCCGCCCTCACCCCCGAGCGCGCGCGCCAACTCAAAGCCGAACGCCAAATCGTCTTCCAAGACCCCTACGGCTCACTCTCCCCCCGCCTCACCGTCGGCGAAATCATAGGCGAAGGCCTCACCGTCCACCGCCCCGAAATGACCAAAGCCCAACGCACCGAACTCGTCCTCAAAGTCCTGGACGAAGTCTCCCTGCCCGCCGACGCCCTCAACCGCTACCCGCACGAATTCTCAGGCGGACAACGCCAACGCATCGCCATCGCCCGCGCTCTCATCCTGCGGCCCAAGTTCATCCTCCTCGACGAACCCACCTCCGCCCTCGACCGCTCCGTCCAAATCAAAGTCGTCGAACTGCTGCGCGGACTCCAAACCAAATACGGACTGACCTACATCTTCATCAGTCACGACCTCTCCGTCGTCCGCGCCGTCAGCGACAACGTCGCCGTCATGCAGCACGGAGAACTCGTCGAATACGGCAGCGCAGACCAAATCTTCCACCACCCGCAGAAAGACTACACCAAACGCCTCATCAACGCCGCCTTCGACCTCTGACCCAAGGTCGTCTGAAAACTAGATGTGGCGTGGGCTTCGCCCACGAACCCCAAAAATACCAAAAGGTCTCAAGGGGGTATTTGGGTAAAATTAGGAGTGATTGGGGGCGGAAACAGCCGAAAATCTGTGTTTGGGTTTCGGCTGTTGGGGGAAAAAGGGCTTTTTTGCAAAGGTCTCCACTCAAGCCGTATTCCTCTTTGTTTGGAATACGGCTTGTCGTTTCTGCCGGTTTATTTCTTCTGCCACGCTTGGCGGAGGTATTCGATGTGGTCGGGGAGGGCGTAGAAGGGGGTGTTGCCGTGGTTGGCGTTGGGGTAGAGGGTAAATTGTGCGTCTGCGCCGAGGTGTTGGAGGGTGCCGGCAAGCAGTTTGGCTTGGGCGACCATTTCCCTGCCGATTTGTTCGGGGCGGTTGCTGCGGCCTTCGTGTTCGCCGACGCTGATGCGGACGGCGGTGTCGGCGGGAAGGGCGGACGGTAGGAAGTCGAGGACGCGGCGGTTGTGCCACCAGACGGAGGGGGAGGCGAGCAGGTTGTGTTTGAAGCGGTCGGGGGCGGTGAAGAGGGAATAGAGTCCGAACAATGCGCCGAAGGAGTGTCCGAACAGGGCTTGTTCTTTGGGGTTGATGGGGTATTTGGCGGCAAGGGCCGGGGCGAGTTCGTGGTCGAGGAAGGCGGCGAAGCGGTCGGCTTGTCCGTATTGGCGGCGTTCTGCTTCGGTGGCGGTTTCGGGCAGGGGCGGGGTGTAGTCAAGGGCGCGTTGGGTCAGGTCGCGGACTTCGCCGTTGGGGTAGCCGATGCTGACGATGAGGCAGGCGGCGCGGCTTCGGGTCATGGGGTTGATGAGCAGGGATTGCGCCATGCTGAGGGCGGCGGGAAAGAAGGCGTCGCCGTCGAGGATATGGAGGACGGGATAGCCTTGCGGGGGCGGGTCGCCGACGGCGGCGGTTTGGATGCGGTAGCTGCGGCCGGTTTGATCGGAACGGATGTGGGTTTCTTCGGCTTGCAGCAGGCGGGCGGCTTGCCAGTGTGCGGTGCGTGAGGTCATGGCGGGGTTGTCGGTTGTGTTGGTGGGGTGTGTTGTGTGTGTTATCGGGTTGGCGGATGTTTCAGACGACCTTTGGGCTATATCTGCTGTTTTTTCTATAGTGGATTAACTTTAAACCGGTACGGCGTTGCCTCGCCTTAGCTCAAAGAGAACGATTCTCTAAGGTGCTGAAGCACCAAGTGAATCGGTTCCGTACTATCTGTACTGTCTGCGGCTTCGTCGCCTTGTCCTGATTTAAAGTTAATCCACTATATTTGAATACATGGACATAAATGATAAAACCGGACAGGTGGTGTGCCCTGCCTGTCCGGTCTGTTTCCGTAATGTGTTGGTCTTCTGGTTTTTGGCGGTGATTTGTTTTCCTTTTGCTTTTCCCGTTTTTAGAAGTCGTAGCGGAGGTTTGCCATCAGGCTGCGCTCCGAGCCGGGAATGTTGAAGGTGTTTGCGCTGCCGACGCGGGCGTAGTAGTGGCGGTTGAAGATGTTGTCGGCGTTGATTTGCAGCTTCAGTTTGGGCGTGAAGCGGTATGCCGCCATGGCGTCGAATGTGGCGTAGCCGCCTGCGCGCAGCCCTGCCGCCGAGGAGATGCTGCTCATCGCGTTCACGCCGCCGCCGAGGGTCAGCTTGGGCGTAACTTCATAAGTTGTCCACAGGTTTGCGCTGTGTTTGGGCATCAGCAGGAAGATGCCGTCATCGCGCGAGTTGGCGGCGGTTTTGATTTGGCTGTGCAGATAGCTGTAACCTGCGTGGATTTGCCATTTCGGTGTAATCGCGCCGCTGATTTCGGTCTCAACGCCTTCCATCACGCGTTTGCCCAAGGCGGCGTAACGGGTGTTGCGGTTGTTCGGGTTCAGCGGTGCGGCGGCGTTTTTGTCTTTCAGGCGGTAGAGGGAGACGCGGGTGTTCAGGCGGTCGTCCATGTAGCTGCCTTTGTAGCCGACTTCAAACTGGTTGCCTTCGCGCGCTTTAAGCAGGTTGCCGTCGGTGCCGAGGCTGGTTTGCGGTGTGTAAAGTTGGGAGAAGCTGGCGTAGAGGCTGTTGTTGTCGTTCAAGTCGTAAACTGCGCCTGCGTAGCCGGTGAACTTGGTTTTGCTGGCTTTGTGCAACTCGTCGCCTTCGCCCGCTTCGATTTTGTAGTGTCCCAAACGCCAGCCGCCGATGAGCGACAGCCTGTCGACCGGATGGAAGACGGATTTGCCGTAAACGCCGAATTCGTCAAGGTTTTCAGTAGCGACGGTATGGCTGTAACCGCGCGCGCCGGCACGGGCGTTCTGCATCAGGTTGACATAGGGAACGGAGTGGAAATCGCCCAAGGCAACATTACGCGCAACGGCTGCACGGCCTTGCTCGTTGGTGCTGCGCAAGCGGTTGTAGTCCGCGCCGACGACGAGTTCGTTTGCGGTGTTGCCCAAGGCAAACGGACGGCTGTAGCTTGCGTCAACCGCGAAGGCTTTTTGTTTGATTTCCGTGCCTAAGCCGACGACGTTAGCCTTATTGTCGGCAGAAAGTTTGTTGGCGGCGAAGGTGTAGTTGGAGTCGGCATCGCGGTCGGAATAGCGCATACCGATTTTGCCGTAACCGCCGTCGTCAAAATAATGTTTCAAATCGGCGAACACGTCATGGCTGTTCATTTTAAATTTGTTCCAATCCGCGCCGACGAAAGTGTGGTTGGGCAGGGACAGCAAATTGCCGCTGCTGCCGACGGGCAGGCCGTTATATGGCGCGAGGTGGCGTTGTTGGTAGAGATAGCCTACGCCCAAAGTCGTGTCGGGGTTGATGTCCCAATCCGCCGCCGCATAGAAGGTTTCGTGATGGTTGTTTTTCTCGGCAGGACGGGGAGATGCACCTGAAGTTTGCGCCATCACACGGGCGCGAACGCTGCCGTCGGCGTTCAGAGGACCTGAAACGTCGGCTTCGGCTTTATATTGTTTGTGCGTACCGAACCCTGCCGCCGCATGGCCTTGGAACTCTTTGGTCGGGCGTTTGCGCACCAAATTCACAATACCGCCCATCTCGCCGCTGCTGTCGAACAAGCCGCTCGGGCCGCGCATCACTTCGACGCGGTCGAAGGCGAACAGGTTGGGCAGCGTGCCGTTGATACTCTGCATTTGCGCGGGCAGGCCGTCGATGTTGTATTCGCTGTATTCGTAACCGCGCGCATAAACCGATGAGCGTCCGTCGTCATTACTCAACACGCGCAGCCCCGGCGTTTTGCGCGCCAGTTGGTCAAAGGTATCGACGTTGCGGTCTTTTACCTGCTGATTGGTGATGATGCTGACGGATTGCGGAATCTCGCGCAAAGAAGCGGGGATTTTTGTGCCGACGGTGGCGGCAAACGAGCTGTAATCGCCGTTTTTCTCGGTGGCAATCGCGTTATACGAACGCTGTCCTTTCACATGGACAGTATCCAGCTCGACCGTTTCGGCGGCAAATACAGTGGAAGATAAAGCGGCCACAACGGCGGCAGCAGTCAGATTGGGTCGGAACATCAATTTCTCCGTTCATTGTACAAATGAGAATGGTTGTATTTTATAAGTTTGATGTCTGAAATTGTAGAAAAAAACTATCGTTTTCCCGACAATCTCTTGTGAATATGCGACAAGGTCGTCTGAAAACTTTAATTTGGTTTTCAGACGACCTTGTCCGTTTTGCCTGCAAATTTTGTTTGAAATGTTGATTTGTAATTCCGATACAAAATTCAAAAAATTTCATTTTCATATGAATTGTAGCGGGTAAAACAATAGCGATATGGCAAAGGGGGAAGACTCGGCAGCCCCTTTTATCAAACTCGTTAAAATGATTTTATTTCAATGTATTAAAAACAGAAAAATCTTGAAAGAGGTCGTCTGAAAACAGCATGCATGGTTTGTGATGTAAGTCAAAGAGAAATGTAACAAAATTACTTATAGTAATCGTAGTGAAAATTTATCGACTTTATTGCCACCTTATATCAAGGAGATACACCATGAACGCATCAGCCGACAATGTCGTCAGCCCCGCCGTAGCCGAGGTCAACAGTTTGGTTGAAAAGGGTTTGCGCTCGTTGGACGAGTTTCGCAAGCTGAATCAGGAGCAGATTGATTATATCGTTGCCAAAGCCTCCATTGCCGCGCTGGACAAACATGGTGTACTCGCCATGCACGCGGTCGAAGAAACGGGACGCGGTGTATTTGAAGACAAGGCAACCAAAAACCTGTTTGCCTGCGAAAACGTCGTGCGCCGCCTGCGTGATTTGAAAACCGTAGGCGTCATCAGCGAAGACGATGTAACCGGCATTACCGAAATCGCCGATCCGGTCGGGGTCGTCTGCGGTATCGTGCCGACCACCAATCCGACTTCCACCACCATTTTCAAATCCCTGATTGCGCTGAAAACCCGCAATCCGATTATTTTCTCGTTCCACCCGTCCGCCCAGCAGTGTTCCGCCCACGCCGCCCAAATCGTGCGTGATGCCGCGATTGCCGCCGGCGCGCCGGAAAACTGCATCCAGTGGATTGAAAAACCGTCTATGGAAGGTACTTCCGCGCTGATGAAGCATCCGGGCGTGGCGACGATTTTGGCGACTGGCGGCAATGCGATGGTGGAAGCCGCTTATTCCTGCGGCAAACCCGCGCTCGGCGTCGGGGCGGGCAACGTACCTGCCTATGTCGAAAAAACGGCAAACATCCAGCAGGCGGCACACGACATCGTGATGTCCAAAGCGTTCGACAACGGCATGATTTGCGCCAGCGAACAAGCCGTCATTGCCGACAAAGAGATTTATAAAGAGCTGGTTGAAGAGTTCAAATCCTACGGCGTGTACTTTGCCAACAAAAAAGAAAAAGCCATGCTCGAAGACTTCATCTTCGGCGTTACGGCAAACTGCGCCAACTGCGGCGGTGCGAAACTCAATTCCGCCGTTGTGGGCAAACCGGCGGCGTGGATTGCCGAACAGGCTGGGTTTAAAGTCCCTGAAAAAACCAACATCATCATCGCCGAATGCCGCGAAGTCGGCCCCAACGAGCCGCTGACCCGCGAGAAACTCTCGCCTGTACTGGCGATGCTCAAAGCGGATTCCACCGAACAAGGTTTGCAGTTTGCCGAACAAATGGTCGCCTTCGACGGCTTGGGACACTCCGCCGCCATCCATACCGCTGATCAAGAATTGGCAAAAACCTTCGGCACCCGCGTCAAAGCCCTGCGTGTGATTTGGAACTCACCCTCCACCTTCGGCGGCATCGGCGACGTTTACAACGCCTTCCTGCCGTCCCTGACCTTGGGCTGCGGCTCTTACGGCAAAAACTCCGTCGGCGGCAACGTCAGCGCAGTCAACCTGTTAAACATCAAAAAAGTAGGCCGTCGGAGAAACAACATGCAATGGTTCAAAGTACCCGCCAAAATCTATTTCGAGCGCGATTCCATCCAATACCTGCAAGACATGAAAGACTGCGAAAAAGTCATGATTGTGACCGACCGTTCGATGGTCGATTTGGGCTTCGTCGATAAAGTGACCCACCAGCTCCACCAACGCAAAAACAAAGTAACCATCCAGCTTTTCACCGATGTCGAAGCCGATCCGAGCGTTCAAACCGTCTATAAAGGCACAGATTTGATGCGCAGCTTCCAGCCCGACACCATCATCGCGCTGGGCGGCGGCTCGCCGATGGACGCGGCAAAAGCCATGTGGCTCTTCTACGAACAGCCCCAAGTCGACTTTGAAGACCTCGTCCAAAAATTCATGGACATCCGCAAACGCGCCTTCCGCTTCCCCGAGTTGGGCCGCAAAGCCAAATTCATCGGCATCCCCACCACATCGGGCACAGGCTCCGAAGTAACGCCGTTTACCGTCATCAGCGACGGCGACAAAAAATACCCCATCGCCGACTACTCGCTGACCCCGACCATCGCCATCGTCGATCCCGCGTTTACCATGACCGTCCCCGCCGGCGTAACCGCCGACACCGGTCTGGACGTACTGACCCACGCCGTAGAAGCATACGTTTCCGTGCTCGCCAACGACTTTACCGACGGTCTCGCCCTGCAAGCCATCAAGCTCGTGTTCCAATACCTCGAACGCTCCTACAAACACGGCGCGTCCGACCCCGAAGCGCGCGAACACATGCACAACGCCTCCACCATCGCAGGCATGGCGTTCTCCAACGCATTCCTCGGCATCAACCACTCGATGGCGCACAAAATCGGCGGCAAATACCACGTTCCGCACGGCCGCGCCAACGCCATCCTGCTGCCGCACGTCATCCGCTACAACGGCACGCGCCCGCAGAAAACCGCCACTTGGCCGAAGTACAACTACTACAAAGCCGACCTGAAATATCAGGAAATCGCCCGTACCTTAGGCTTACCGTGCGCCACCCCGGCCGAAGGCGTAGAATCCTTCGCCCGCGCCTGTCATGAACTGGCGGTCAACGTCGGCATCAAAATGTCTTTCAAAGAACAAGGCATAGACGAAAAAACCTTCATCGACGGTCGCAAAGAACTGGCAATGCTGTCCTTCGAAGACCAATGCACCCCCGCCAACCCGCGTCTCGCATTGGTCGCCGATATGGAAGAAATCCTGACCAAAGCCTATTACGGCGAATAAGGTTCGCGTAAACCATAAAGCGTAAGAAAAAGGTCGTCTGAAAACCACATTTCGGGTTTTCAGACGACCTCTGTTTTTTATATTGTGCCCCACTTATAGTGGATTAAATTTAAATCAGGACAAGGCGACGAAGCCGCAGACAGTACAGATAGTACGGCAAGGCGAGGCAACGCCGTACTGGTTTAAAGTTAATCCACTATATTTTTAGCAGCTATAGCGTGGGCTTTGCCCACGAATGAACATAAATAATTTGATTCGGATGTTCGGGCAGAAGGTCGTGGGCGAAGCCCACGCTACGATTTGCTGCAACGGCAACTTGTTCCTTCCCCCGTCCGGCGGGGGAAGGTTAGGATGGGGGTGGCTTTATGGTTTTAGGTAAAATCAAATTCGTGAAAACCGTAGAGCCGATCTCTCCCGCCAGACGGGAGAGCCAGCCGCCCGTAGCGTGGGCTTTGCCCACGAATGAACATAAATAATTTGATTCGGATGTTTGGGCGGGAAGATCGCGGGCGAGGCCCACGCTACGATTTGCTGCGTTCCTTCCCCCGTCCGGCGGGGGAAGGTTAGGATGGGGGTGGCTTTATGGTTCTAGGTAAAATCAAATTCGTGCAAACTGTAGAGCCCCTTCTCCAGCCAGACGGGAGAGTCAGCCGCCCGTAGCGTGGGTTCTACCCACGAATGAACAGAGATGATTAGATTTGAATGTTTGGACGGAAGATCGCGGGCGAAGCCCACGCTACGATTTGCTGCAACGGTAACTTGTTCCTTCCCCCGTCCAGCGGGGAAAGGTTAGGATGGGGGTGGCTTTATGGTTTTAGGTAAAATCAAATTCGTGCAAACTGTAGAGCCCCTTCCCGCCAGACGGGAGAGCCAGCCGCCCGTAGCGTGGGTTCTACCCACGAATGAACAGAGATGATTAGATTTGGATGTTTGGGCAGAAGGTCGTGGGCGAAGCCTACGCTACGGGTTGGTTTATCTCTTAAATCTGTATCCACTTGACGAAGGGTCGTCTGAAAACAGAAATCCTCAATTTTTCAGACGACCTCAATGACAGACTTTCAATTCAATCTACGCTTGCTGGATAGCACCAATAAGAAGGTAATTTTTACAATTGAAATTTACGGCAACTATTTACATTATCTACGCCATAATAATTTTCCGCATCCAATTTATTATTTCTATAAAATATAGGTATTCCTCTAAAATATTTATTTAAATCAATATCTCTATCTCCATCCCCATCACTTAAGGTATGTTTTCCTTTCCAATTAACGTAGTATTTAGAAGGCGCCATAACCAAACACCCGCTTTTATGATTTAAAATCAAAATATTATTAGTTTCATGGTAATGCGAAGAATTTTCTTCCAAATCCTCTACCATGCCTCCTTCTATATGCATAAATATCGAATACTTGCCATCAGGCGAAGATTCCAGATAAACCATTTCAGATACACAATTATCTACTTTATCTTTTTGATAACAGCCATCTTGTAAGGAATATGTTTTTATTCCTTTATTTTTCATTGTATAGCGCATAAAAATATTTTTTTTATTTGGCTTTAAAAACTCTAACTGCCCATAACCCAGCAAATTTTGCACTTCATGAACAAGAAAAATATTTTGTTCTGCCATAGCGAAACTACTATAAATAAAGAATAATAAAACGATTTTCTTCATATCAATCCACCCTTGCCGTATTACTCCTACTCGTGCTTAAGCTTCTGCTCCCGCGCCCAGTCCACCATATCTTTAGGATAGTACAGATACTGCCGCAGGGAGGTGTCGTCCAAGTCTTTTAAATAGGCGACTGCGGCGGATTCAAAGCTCCAGTAGCCGATATAGCCCCCATATTCGGGATCTTGGTTCAAATGTGTGTCAATCAGGAGATTACCGATTTTTCGGTTGCCTTCGTACCAACCGGTGAGGTAAGCGTTGAGGTATTTCAGGGATTCTTCCTTGCTTTCCGCCATGATTGCTTGTAGCAGGGGTTTGCGGAAGTTGTGCCCGCCTTTGGCAAATTTGGCGCTGGGATCAAATTTCGTGGGTAGTGCCATATTTATCAAAGCCCTGAACGAAGGGTCGTAATACATTTCGTCATCGTTATAGGGATTGAGGCTGTCTTTAATGGTTTCCAGCCAATCCATCCGTTCGAACAATAGGCAAAGTCCGATAATGTTGGGTTGCTCTTCTCCCGCCCACTCCTCTGGTCCCCAAATAAACATGATGTCTTCCTTTTGCCCGTATTGCCTGTGTATATCCAGGCATTGCTTACAGTAATAAACTATTTGATTCATACGCTTCTTGATTTCTTCTATCGGAAATCCTGCGGTGTATTCTGTAAGCATTGTTAAATAAAGTTGTTGAGGCAGTGCGTCTGAAGGAATAGTTGAGTCACTCTTACTTTCTTCTATCCACTCTTGCAGCAGTTGTAGATTTTCAGAATAACTGGTTTTAAAAAAATCTTCTTTAAACAATCCCTGGCGGTCTTTATTGCGATCATATTTAACTTGATTGGTCATTTTAGTCCTTAAATAGACAAGTAAGTTATTTAAATCATCTGGGGCTGGTTTCTGCATTTTCCTGACGTTTTTTGCATTTTCATAGTCTGCTTGCGCTTTTAGGGAATAAAACAATCAATTCTTTACCTAGAGAATGTGGTCGGCAGGTTTGTGATGGCGGTGTATCAAAACCATATGAACAATTGAACAGGACGACTGCTATTGGCAAAGAGGTCGTCTGAAAATTTCAGACGACCTTGATAGATGTTGGATTTCCGCCCCAATCTACGCTTGCTACACTCCTACGGATGTTTTGAAAAAAGCGTTTTCCGGAATAGGCGTCTGCGCTTTTAATGTTTATATCGACGGTATCGGTATTTTTGCCGGAGATAAACTCTACTGGCTGTGACACACTGCCGAACAACACAGCATTATGATAGGAATAGCCCGATTACTCAAAATAGTTATCATAAAATCTTCCTTCAAGCTTTTATCGCTGCACATAATATCCCATATCATTTTTTGACGCTGTTTTCTTTGGATTCCCTCTAATGAGGAAACCAAAAATTTCGTTATAAAATGAAAACTTTGTTCAAATATTTGCTGATGATTGAAATTTTATCTTTTAGGACGGTAGAATGCGGGGTTATTGGATAGGAGACATCCTCTAAAATGTTGGAGCTACCTGAATTGTGGTTCCGAGTGTCAAAATTTGAACAATGAAAGTACCGATCATGCAGGAACCTTATTCTCGTGAGGGGAATAATCCCTCATCTCATTCCGGCTCGTTTTGGGAGCGCGAAGTATTGCGCGAAGTCTTGCTGGCTTCTTATAAAGAGCAGCGTAGCGCACGTATTTGGCGCAATATTTGGCGTGTTATCGGTGTGATTTTATTTCTCATGTTTATTGCGTCACTGTTTGGAGACGATACCGATGCAGTGCAAAGCAGTGGGGAACATACGGCAGTGATCGATTTGAAAGGTGAAATCGGCAATGAACTTGATGATCAGGTTGAGATGCTGCGCACCGGTATGGAGGCGGTTTACAATAATCCCAATGCTAAAGCGATTATCATCCGCGCCAATAGTCCGGGCGGATCGCCTGTGGTTTCCAATATTGCGTTTAACGAAATCCGCCGTATGAAATCGGAGCATAAAGACATTCCTGTGTATGTGGTGGCGGAAGATATGTGTGCATCGGGCTGTTATTACATTGCGGCGGCGGCTGACAAGATTTATGCGGACCCGTCCAGCGTGGTCGGCAGTATCGGTGTGATTGGCGGAGGGTTTGATGCGACGGGGCTGATGGATAAAATCGGTATCAAACGTCGTCTGAAAATCGCGGGCAGCAATAAGGGTATGGGCGATCCGTTTTCTCCTGAAACGCCCGCACAAACTCAGATTTGGGAAAAAATGCTGACCGATATCCATAAGGAATTTATTAAATCGGTTAAACTCGGACGCGGAAAGCGTTTGAAAGATCAGCAGTATTCTGATGTTTTCAGCGGCCGTATCTATACCGGTTCGGAGGCTAAAGAAGTGGGATTGATTGATGATTTCGGCAGCGTATATAGTGTCGCTAGAGATGTCGTCAAAGCCCCTGAGCTGGTGAACTATACGCCTGAAGAGGATTTCGGCAAAATATTGGGTCGCCATTTGAGTGCTGAAATGGAGACTAAAGTTAAAGAAAAACTGTCGAAAATATGGTAACAGGATTTGTCCATTATTCGTTTGTTGCCGCCCTAAGTCATTGTGGGGTCGTCTGAAAACGTATCTTTTGAGATGTTTGATGATGTTCCATATGCCATTTATAGGTTGGAAGGTAACAAGCCAATGACAAAAAAGCGGCTTGGAAGATGTCCTTGCCGCTTTTTTTAGTTCACTAATATAGGGTAAAGTTATCCGTCTTTCTATTAAAGCGACCGCAGAAGCAGTTTTTTGTATGTCAAACAGTTTTTTGTTGATAATACGAAGGCTCAAGACCGGAACGGCTGAGGCTGAATGTTTATCATGAAATGCCAAGAAATGTTTGAGGTCGTCTGAAAAGCCATTTTGTCATTTCATCCGTGTGATAAAGGTTTATCAGCCGGCGTTAGCGCCCCCGATTTTTGCATCCAACCCCTTCATATCTTATAAATATTATGATTAATGTCCAACATCTAGATTTTTACTACGGCAATACGCAGGCATTGTACGATGTCTCGGTTGAGCTTCCGCAGGGCAGTATTACCGGATTAATCGGACCTAATGGTGCCGGCAAATCCACTTTGATGCGTTGTATGGCAGGATTGGAAATCCCGACATCCGGCGATGTCTTGCTTGACGGTCTGCCTATTCTTGATAATCCGCGCGATAGCTTTTCCAAACTCGGCTACCTGCCTGATTTTTTTGGGTTGCCGGATGGTTTGAGCGTGATCCAGTGCTTAACGTATGCCGCCAAATCCCGCGGTATTCCTGATGCGCGACTTCCCGATTTGCTGCTGGAAACCGTTCGCCTGCTTAATTTGGAACATAAACTGTATGCCAAAGTCAGCGACCTTTCCCGCGGTCAGAAACAGCGTGTCGGTATCGGGCAAGTCATCATCCATCGTCCTAAGTTCTTGCTTTTGGATGAACCTGCCAGCGGTCTTGACCCTGAGGCACGACATGAATTGTCTTTGTTGCTGCTGAAGCTCAAAGATGAAGGCATGAGCATTTTGGTGTCGAGCCATATTCTTTCCGAGCTGGACGAATATTGTTCGCATATGCTGGTTATCAAAGGCGGACGTGTTCAGGCATTTCAATCTGTTAATGATGATGTTAACGAAGATCAGACTGTTTCGCTGCAATTTGTCGGTTTGGATGAATCCATATTCGAGCGGGTCCGCAATACGGAAGGCGTGAAGCAGGCAGAATGGAACAATCATGCCGTTACCGTCATATTGGATGCGGGAGAAGAAGCGCGTGCGGCCTTGTTGCGCAGGCTGTTTGAACAAAACCTGCCTTTGAGCGAAGCTGCCGTCATTAAGGCGTCGCTGCTAAACAGTTATCAAAACAGCCTCAATCTCCACGAGCAGGAGCAACAAGAGCAACAGGAGCAAGCCGATGGACAATAAATTGAATATCCCCAAAATCCGGGTTAACGCCGAATTTCAAAGGCTGATGTGGCTCAACATGAGCTGGGGCATGATTGCAGGCATCATCATACTCTACAGCCTGTTTGTTTTTGCCAATGCCAATTCTGAAAACCTGGTGGAATATATTGCCAGCGTCGGTGCGTTCGGCGCATTCATTTCAAATATCGCCCTTTATCTGCAGATTGAGCGCAGTTTGCGCCAAGATGTATCCAGCAATGCATTTGATCAGTTGCGTATGTCTTCTTTGTCTCCGTGGCAGATGGCTTGGGCGAGGATTGTTGTCGCGCCTTTGACCGGCTGGGTTATTTTCCTTGTCGGCTGGATACTGATCGGCCTAACGATGTTTCATTTCAACCATGAAGACAGCGATGTTTTCATCATATGGTTGACTATGCCGCTCAACTCATGGGCACTCGCCTGCATGATATTGGTTAATGCTTTGCAGTTCAAACGCGGCAACGATCAATGGGAAGGGTCTCTATTACAACTCCTATTGCTGTTTGTCGTCATGGTCATGTTCGTCACCAGTATGTTGACCGCTTTGGAAGATATTCCGGGTTTGCGTGACAATGTGTCCCCAGTATCCCCAATTATTGCTTCCATTATTTCTGTTGTCTTATGCAGCGTTGCCGCCCGCGCGGCTATGGCAGAACGCCTGCACCTGCGCTCTTCCCGATTGACTTTTATCGTACTTGGACTTCTTACGCCTTTGCCTTTGGCTTTGATCAGCTTCGTAAGCAACTATCAACAAGCGCTGTATATTTGCGCCGTAGCTTATGGCGGTATAAGTATTTTGTCTTTGATTACGCAGAAGCAGACAAGCTTTTCTTCTGTTGGGGAATTTGTCCGTACGCGCAATAGAAAATCGAAATGGGCGATTGCCTCGTTGCCTGCTTGGATGATTCTTTTCCCTTTGGGATTAATTTGTGCTGTATTGGTGTCAGCAGACTTGGTATGGTCATACATAACACCATTCTTTCTCCTCATATTGCTGGTTTTTTCCATCAACCAAATGAAATGGCGATACAACAACATTACCATCACATTATTGATATACCTGCTTCTCCGAGGTCTTTGGTTCGTGATTTCATTGTAACAGGAGCGTATTTTCTGTTTTGCATCCTGCCTTTCGCCATAGAGAGGTTGGAGGTGGGATAGGATAAAGGTCGTCTGAAAACCGGTTGGCAAGGTTTTCAGACGACCTTTTTGTCTATACGCAAATGAATTCGGCTGTATCGAGGCCGTCCATGCTTTTCCGCCTCAAACTCATCTATAACGGCATTTAAATATCAGTTAAGAAACAAGGCCCAAAACCGCCCCTGCCTTGTCGGAATCGCCGAATGACGGTACTATGCGCAGTTAACAGCTTGATTTGCCGTTCGGATGGTCATGCGTCCGGGCGAGGTTTTAAATTCAGTATCTTATTTGAAAGCAGAAAATGATTAACGATATTCAAAAAACAGCGGAAAGCAAAATGCAGCGCTCGGTAGAAGTGCTGAAAGAGAATTTGGCGAAAGTGCGTACCGGCCGTGCGCATACCGGTCTGTTGGACCAAGTGGAAGTCGAATACTGGGGCAGCATGGTTCCGGTCAGCCAAGTTGCCAACGTGACGCTTCTGGACGCGCGCACCATCGGCGTGAAACCTTTTGAAAGCAATATGGCAGCCAAAGTCGAGAAAGCCATCCGCGATTCAAACTTGGGTCTGAACCCGGCAGCCGTCGGCGATTTGATCCGCGTGCCTATGCCTATGTTGACCGAAGAGCGCCGTAAAGATTTGATTAAAGTCGTACGCAGCGAAGCGGAAGAAGGACGCGTGTCCATCCGCAACGTGCGCCGCGATGCGAACGATCACATCAAAAAACTCTTGAAAGACAAAGAAATTTCCGAAGACGAAGCACGTCGCGGCGAAGAAGCGGTTCAAAAACTGACCGACAAATACATCGCCGAAGCCGATAAAACGCTGGCTGCCAAAGAAGAAGATTTGATGGCGATTTAAACCCTTGTCCGCGGCGTTTCAGACGACCTTTGAACCGCCGCGCTGCGAAAGGCAGATATGAAGAGCAGCACGCAGACCATTTTGGAACATACTTCGGTTCCGAAGCATATCGCCGTG
Source organism: uncultured Neisseria sp. (assembly GCA_963532335.1). Taxonomy (GTDB): domain Bacteria; phylum Pseudomonadota; class Gammaproteobacteria; order Burkholderiales; family Neisseriaceae; genus Neisseria. Next base: position 37,677 of record CAUSKT010000007.1, read on the forward strand.
ATTATGGACGGCAACGGCCGTTGGGCGAAAAAGCGTTTCCTTCCCCGCGTGATGGGGCACAAACGCGGCTTGGACGCGCTGGAAAATATGGTAAAGCATTGCGCCAAACTGGGTGTGCAATATCTGACCGTGTTTGCCTTTTCGACTGAAAACTGGCGCCGCCCCGAAGACGAAGTGTCGTTCCTGATGGGGCTGTTTTTGCAGGCTTTGCAAAAGCAGGTGCGCCGTCTGCACGAAAACAATATGCGCCTGAAGGTGTTGGGCAGCCGCGAACGTTTTAATCAGCAAATTCTGCAAGGCATCGAAGAGGCGGAAGCCTTGACGGCAAACAATACCGGCCTGACCCTGAGCATCGCCGCGGATTACGGCGGCCGCTGGGATATTTTGCAGGCGGCAAACAAACTGATTGCCGAAGGCGTATCCGAGATTACGGAAGACGCGCTGGCGAAACACTTGATGCTGGGCGATGCGCCGGAGCCGGATTTGTTCATCCGCACCGGCGGCGAAACGCGCATCAGCAATTTCCTGCTTTGGCAGATGGCGTATGCCGAACTTTATTTTACCGATACCCTGTGGCCCGATTTTGACAGCAAAGCCTTGGACGATGCTGTCGCCTCGTTCCAAAAACGCGAACGGCGCTTCGGACGCACTTCGGAACAGCTGCCGGTAGAGCAGCAAAGGGGTTAAAAATGTTGAAACAACGGATTATCACGGCGCTGTGGATGCTGCCGTTGATGCTCGGTATGCTGTTTTACGCGCCGCAATGGCTGTGGGCGGCATTTTGCGGGTTGATTTCCCTGGTTACGCTGTGGGAATACGCCCGCATGAGCGGATTGGAAAAACTGAAAACCAATCATTATCTCGCCGCGACGCTGGTGTTCGGCGTCATCGCCTACGCAGGCGGTTGGACGTTGCCGGATATCGTCTGGTACGCCGTTTTGGCGTTTTGGCTGGTCGTTATGCCTTTGTGGCTGAAATTCAAATGGAAATTGAACGGCGGCTGGCAGGCTTATACCGTCGGTTGGCTTTTGGTCATGCCGTTTTGGTTCGCACTCATGTCCCTGCGTCCGCATCCCGATTACGCCTTGTCGCTGCTCGCTGTGATGGGTTTGGTGTGGGTTGCCGATGTTTGCGCTTATTTCAGCGGCAAAGCGTTCGGCAAACACAAAATCGCACCGACCGTCAGCCCCGGCAAAAGCTGGGAAGGCGCAATCGGCGGCGCGATTTGCGTGGCAGTGTACATGACTGTGGTGTGGTGGGCTGGTTGGCTCACGTTTGACGCAGGCTGGTTCAATACCGTGTTAATCGGTTTGGTGTTGACCGTTGTCAGCGTATGCGGCGACCTGTTGGAAAGCTGGCTCAAACGCGCGGCGGGCATCAAAGACAGCAGCAATCTGCTGCCCGGACACGGCGGCGTGTTTGACCGCGTGGACAGCCTGATTGCCGTCATCAGCGTCTATGCCGCCTTTGAAAGCTTGTTCTGAAGCGGTTAAAAATCGTTGGAACACATCAAACACAATATCGAATAAGCGTTTTCAGACGACCTTTCCGACCTCAAGCCCAAAGGTCGTCTGAAATCCGAAAGCAGTACATAAAGAACACACCATGACACCACAAGTCCTGACCATATTAGGCAGTACCGGCAGCATAGGCGAAAGCACGCTGGACGTTGTTTCCCGCCACCCCGAAAAATTCCGCGTATTCGCGCTGGCGGGGCATAAGCAGGTTGAGAAACTGGCGGCTCAATGTCAAACGTTCCGCCCCGAATATGCCGTCGTTGCCGATGCGGAACACGCCGCCCGGCTTGAAGCCCTGTTGAAACGCGACGGCGCGGCGACGCAGGTTTTACACGGCGCGCAGGCATTGGTTGATGTGGCGTCTGCCGACGAAGTCAGCGGTGTCATGTGCGCCATCGTCGGTGCGGCGGGTCTGCCTTCCGCGCTAGCGGCGGCGCAAAAAGGCAAAACCATTTATCTGGCGAACAAAGAGACGCTGGTGGTTTCCGGCGCGTTGTTTATGGAAACCGCCCGCGCAAACGGCGCGGCAGTGTTGCCCATCGACAGCGAACACAACGCCATTTTCCAAGTTTTGCCGCGCGATTACACAGGTCGTCTGAACGAACACGGCATCCGCTCGATTATCCTGACCGCTTCCGGCGGCCCGTTTCTGACGGCCGATTTAGGCACGTTCGACAGCATTACGCCCGCGCAAGCGGTCAAACACCCCAATTGGAGCATGGGGCGCAAAATCTCCGTCGATTCCGCCACCATGATGAACAAAGGTTTGGAGCTGATTGAAGCGCATTGGCTGTTCAACTGCCCGCCTGATAAACTCGAAGTCGTCATCCATCCGCAATCCGTGATACACAGCATGGTGCGCTACCGCGACGGCTCCGTGCTGGCGCAACTGGGCAATCCCGATATGCGTACGCCCATCGCTTATTGTTTGGGCTTGCCGGAACGCATCGATTCGGGTGTCGGCGACCTGGATTTCGACGCATTGTCTGCGTTGACCTTCCAAAAGCCCGACTTTGACCGCTTCCCCTGCCTGAAGCTCGCCTATGAAGCCATGAACGCGGGCGGAGCCGCGCCCTGCGTCTTGAACGCCGCCAACGAAGCCGCCGTCGCCGCCTTCTTAGACGGACAGATTAAGTTTACCGACATTGCCAAAACCGTCGCCCACTGTCTCGCACAAGACTTTTCAGACGACCTCGGCAACATCGAAAATCTGCTGGCGCAAGACGCCGTTACCCGCAGGCAGGCGCAGGAATTTATCGCCGCATTGGGATAAACCGTGCCGCAACGATAAAAAATGACAGGTCGTCTGAAAACCCGCCCACCCGTCATGTGTGGCGGACAAAACCGCAGACTGACTTTATAATCGGCAAAATAACGCCAATAATATTTTCTACACATTGCGAATGCTTTTCAGACGACCCCTGCCTTGATACGTCGTCTGAAACATCGACAACGTCAACCCATACCCAACCAGAGAGATTCTTTTGCAAACCCTTCTAGCTTTTATTTTCGCCATCCTGATTTTGGTCAGCCTGCACGAGTTCGGACACTACATCGTCGCCAGATTGTGCGGCGTCAAAGTCGTACGCTTTTCCGTCGGCTTCGGCAAACCGTTTTTCAGCAGAAAGCGCGGCGATACCGAATGGTGTTTGGCGCCCATCCCGTTGGGCGGCTATGTCAAAATGGTCGATACGCGCGAGGGTGAAGTAGCGCCGTCCAACCTGCCTTACGCCTTCGACAAACAGCATCCCGCCAAACGCATCGCCATCGTCGCCGCAGGCCCGCTGACCAATCTCGCGCTGGCGGTTCTGCTTTACGGCTTGAGTTTTTCCTTCGGCGTTACCGAAATCCGCCCTTATGTCGGCATGGTCGAGCAAGATACCATTGCCGCCAAAGCCGGTTTTCAGCCCGGAGACAAAATTATTTCGGTTAACGGCGTTAACGTCGGCGAGTGGGAAAAAGCCCAGCAAGAAATCGTGTTGAACATCGAGTCAGGCAAGGTAGATGTTGCCGTTCAGACGACCTCGGGACAAGAAACCATGCGGATTATCGATGCCGCCGGCACGCCCGAAGCAGGTAAAATTGCGAAAAACCAAGGCTATATCGGGTTGTCGCCTTTTAAAATCACCACCCGTGTCGGCAAAATGGAAGAAAACAGCCCGGCTGAAAAAGCCGGTTTGAAAAAAGGTGACAAGCTGATCAGCGCCGACGGCAGGGACATTGAGTCTTGGCAGCAATGGGTGGAAATCGTACGCCAAAGCCCGGGTAAGAAAATCGAATTGATTTATGAGCGCGACGGTAAAACCGTTCAGACGACCATCCGCCCCGACAGTATCCAGCAACCCGACAGAACGCTGGTCGGCAGGGTAGGCTTCGGTCCTCAGGGCGACGAAGCGTGGACAAAAGAAATCAAGCGCGAATATAAACCGTCTGTCGCAGAAGCATTTGCGATAGGCTGGGACAAAACCGTCAACAACGCATGGATGACGGTAAAATTCTTCGGAAAACTGATTACAGGCAATGCCTCCCTGAACCATATTTCAGGCCCGCTGACCATTGCCGACGTCGCCGGAAAAACGGCACAGCTGGGATTTCAAAGCTATTTGGAATTCCTCGCTTTGGTCAGCATTAGTTTAGGCGTGTTGAACTTGTTGCCCATCCCAGTATTGGACGGCGGGCATTTGGTGTTCTACACTGCCGAATGGATACGCGGAAAGCCCTTGAGCGAGCGCATACAGGCAATCGGCCTGCGCCTCGGACTGGCTGCCATGCTCTTAATGATGGCACTGGCTTTCTTTAATGACATCAACCGTTTGTTTGGATAATTTTATGAAATTGAAACAGATTGCTTCTGCTTTGATGGTATTGGGCATGTCGCCTTTGGCGTTTGCCGACTTCACCATTCAAGACATCCGCGTCGAAGGTTTGCAGCGCACCGAGCCGAGTACGGTCTTCAACTACCTGCCCGTCAAAGTCGGCGACCAATTCAGCGACGCACGCAGCGAAGAAATCATCAAAACTCTGTATGCGACCGGTTTTTTTGACGATGTCCGCGTAGAGACCATGGGCAATCAGGTCTTGCTGACCGTTATTGAACGCCCGACCATCAGCACGCTGAACATCACCGGCGCGAAAATGCTGCAAAACGATGTGATCAAGAAAAACCTTGAATCCTTCGGTTTGGCGCAATCCCAATACTTCAATCCTGCCACGCTGAGCCAGTCTGTCGCCAGCCTGAAGGAAGAATACAAAAGCCGCGGCAAACAGTCGGTCCAAATCACGCCGACCGTCACCAAACTCGCGCGTAACCGCGTTTCCATCGACATCGCCATCGATGAGGGTAAAACCACCAAGATTACCGACATCGAATTTGAAGGCAACAAAGTCTATTCCGACCGCAAGCTCATGAAACAAATGTCTTTGAGCGAAGGCGGTATGTGGACTTGGCTGACCAAGAGCAACCAGTTTAACGAGCAAAAATTCTCGCAAGACATGGAGCGCATCAGCGAGTTCTACCAAAACAACGGCTACTTCAATTTCCGCATTCTGGATACCGACATCCAGACCAACGAAGACAAAACCAAGCAAACCATCAAAGTTACGGTTGACGAGGGCGAACGCTTCCGTTGGGGTGATGTGCGCATAGAAGGCGACACCCGCGAAGTGCCGAAAGAAGAGCTGCAAAAACTGCTGACCATGAAAAAGGGCAAATGGTACGAACGCGCCCAAATGGTCAAATCGCTCGAATCCATCCAAAACCGCATGGGTACTGCAGGCTACGCGTTCAGCGAAGTCAATGTCCAGCCTGTTCCAAATGCTGAGACCCAAACTGTCGATTTCGTCCTGAACGTCGAACCCGGCCGCAAAATCTATGTGAACGAAATCAACATCACCGGCAACAATAAAACCCGTGACGAAGTCGTGCGGCGCGAATTGCGTCAGATGGAATCCGCGCCTTACGACACTTCCAAGCTGCAACGTTCCAAAGAGCGCGTCGAGTTGCTGGGTTACTTTGACAACGTACAATTCGATGCCGTGCCGGTTGCCAATACGCCCGACCAAGTCGATTTGAACATGAGCGTGAACGAGCGTTCTACCGGTTCGCTGGATATGAGCGCGGGATGGGTTCAGGATACCGGCTTGGTCATGTCTGTGGGCGTTTCCCAAGACAACCTGTTCGGTACGGGCAAATCCGTTTCCCTGCGCGCCTCACGCAGTAAAACCACGCTGAACGGCTCGCTGTCGTTTACCGATCCGTATTTCACACCCGACGGCGTGAGCCTCGGTTACGATATTTACGGCAAGTCTTACGACCCGCGTAAAGCCTCTTCCAGCGCGAAACAATATAAAACCACCACCGCAGGCGCGGGCGTGCGCATGGGCATCCCCGTTACCGAATACGACCGCGTCAATTTGGGTCTGGCGGCGGAACACCTGACCGTGAATACCTACAAAGGCGCGCCTAAACGTTATGCCGACTTTATCAACCAATATGGTAAAGGCACGGACGGCGTGGGCAGCTTCAAAGGCTGGCTGTACAAAGGTACGATCGGCTGGGGACGCAATAAAACCGACAGCGCCTTGTGGCCGACCCGCGGTTACATGACCGGCATCAACGGCGAAATCGCCCTGCCGGGCAGCGACCTGCAATACTACACGCTGACCCATAACCAAACTTGGTTCTTCCCGCTGACCAAAGACTTTACCCTGATGCTCGGCGGCGAAGTCGGCGTCGGCAACGGCTACGGCAAAACCAAAACCATGCCGTTCTTTGAAAACTTCTACGGCGGCGGCTTAGGCTCCGTACGCGGTTACGAGAGCGGCACGCTGGGTCCGAAAGTTTATGACGAATACGGCGAGAAAATCAGCTACGGCGGCAACAAAAAAGCCAACGTTTCCGCCGAGTTGCTGTTCCCGATGCCGGGTATCAAAGACTCCCGCTCCGTCCGTCTGAGTCTGTTTGCCGACGCGGGCAGCGTATGGGACGGCAAAACGTATAACGACAGCAGTAGCAATACCTACTACACCAACAATGCCGCTCAAAACCCATACGGCTTAGGCAAGACCCACAAATCGACCTTCAAGGAAGAGTTGCGCTACTCTGCCGGTGCGGCAGTAACCTGGCTCTCGCCGCTGGGTCCGATGAAGTTCAGCTACGCTTACCCGATCAAGAAAAAAGACAGCGACGAAATCCAACGCTTCCAGTTCCAATTGGGTACCACATTCTGACGTAGGCAGAAAAAGGTCGTCTGAAAACTGACATCCCTATGCGGTCAAACGTTTTCAGACGACCTGAAGGAAAAGGGGCAGGGCGTCCTGCCTCTTTTTTAAAACAAACCGTCATCCCGCTGATTGGCGGGATACAAAATCAAGGAAATCCAGATGAACATCATTGCCAACGCCTTCCGCCTCGGCGGCGCGGCTTTATTGGGCTTCGGGTTGATGAACCAAGCTGCGGCGGCGGAAGCCGTACAGAAAATCGGCTTTATCAATACCGAGCGCGTTTATCTTGAGTCCAAGCAGGCGCAACGCATTCAGACGACCTTGGAAAAGGAATTCCGCAGCCGTCAGGACGCTTTGCAGAAATTGCAGCAAGAAGGTGAGAAGCTCGAAAAATCCCTGTCCGAAGGCAAATTGCAGAGCAAAGAGCGTGAAGCTGCGGCAAAACGCTGGGGCGAGCTGGTTCAGCAGTTCCGCAAGAAACAGGCGGAGCTGGCAGAAGACTACAACCTGCGCCGCAACGAAGAATTTGCCGCCCTCCAGCAAAACGCCAACCGCATCATCGTCGATCTTGCCAAACGCGAAGGCTACGATGTGATTTTGCAGGACGTGATTTACGTCAACGCGCGTTACGACATTACCGACAGCGTGATTAAAGCCCTGAATACACGTTAATCGGAAGGCTGAACGAGATACAGCAAACCTGTTTTCAGACGACCTCTTTCAAGCAAAGGGTCGTCTGAAAATCCAATAAACGATATAATTACTTGTCTTATCACTCCTGCCGGCATACGTTTTAGGCAAACCGTTCTGTCCGACTGCTCCCGCCGTCCCTTTTCAGACGACCTCATCCCAAAGCTTACGAAACATCATGACTTCAAAAACCTACACCCTGTCCCAAATCACAGCGCAGCTTGGCGGCGAATGGCGCGGCAAGGACATTTCCGTCGCCGCCGTGCGCCCGCTCGCAGACGCGCAGGCGGAACACATCAGCTTCCTCGCCAATCCGAAATACAAAGCCGAAGTCCACGACAGCAGCGCGGGTGCGGTCATCGTTTCTGCCAAAGCAGTGGACGAATTTGAAGGGCGCAACCTGATTGTCGCCGACGACCCCTATCTCTATTTCGCCAAAGTCGCCCGCCTGTTTTCGCCCATCGTCAAAGCGCGCGGCGGCATCCATCCGACCGCCGTCGTCGAAGAAAGTGCGACCGTTCCCGCCAGCTGCGAAATCGGCGCAAACGCCTACATCGGCGCGAACACCGTACTCGGCGAAGGCTGCCGCATCTTGGCAAACGCCGTTGTCCAACACGATTGCAAACTGGGCGACGAAGTCGTCCTGCATCCCAACGCCGTCGTTTATTACGGCTGCACACTGGGCAACCGCGTCGAAATCCACAGCGGCGCAGTCATTGGCGCGGACGGATTCGGACTCGCCTTCGCCGGTGATTCATGGTTTAAAATCCCGCAAACCGGCGCGGTAACGCTGGGTGACGACGTAGAAATCGGTTCGAACACCAACATCGACCGCGGCGCGATGAGCGACACCACCGTCGGCAACGGCACCAAAATCGACAACCAAGTCCAAATCGGACACAACTGCAAAATCGGTTCGCACACCGTCATCGCCGCCAAAACCGGCATCTCAGGCAGCGTTACCATCGGCAGCTACTGCATCATCGGCGGCGGCGTCGGTACGGTCGGACACATCGAAATCGCCGACAAAACCACCATCGGCGGCGGCACGTCCGTCACCCACAGCATTACCGAAAGCGGCAAACACCTCGCCGGCATCTTCCCGATGTCCACCCATAAAGAATGGGCGCGCAACGCCGTTTACATCCACCGCCTGAGCGAAATGAACAAACGCCTCAAAACATTGGAAAACCGTCTGAGCGACAGCGAAAAAGACGAATAACCCCACAATCGGTTTACATGGCGGATGCGCTTTAAATCCCGACAAAGCGGCAAAACCTGCCGTTTTAAAGCCCCCGCGATGAAACCGCCCAGCCAACCCCGAAATACCAAGGAATACGACGAACATGGACGTACAACTCCCCATCGAAGCCAAAGACATCCAAAAACTCATTCCCCACCGCTACCCGTTTTTGCAACTCGACCGCATCACCGCCTTCGAGTCCATGAAAACCCTGACCGCGATTAAAAACGTCACCATGAACGAGCCGCAGTTCCAAGGCCATTTCCCCGACCTGCCCGTCATGCCCGGCGTACTCATCATCGAAGCCATGGCGCAAGCCTGCGGCACACTCGCCATCCTCAGCGAAGGCGGCCGCAAAGAAAACGAATTCTTCTTCTTCGCCGGCATAGACGAAGCCCGTTTCAAACGCCAAGTCATCCCCGGCGACCAGCTTGTTTTCGAAGTCGAGCTGCTGACCAACAAACGCGGCATCGGCAAATTCAGCGCCGTCGCCAAAGTGGACGGACAAGTCGCCGTCGAAGCCATCATCATGTGTGCCAAACGCGTGGTTTGAGTGTTCAGAAAAAGGTCGTCTGAAAGTTTCAGACGACCTGTTGCCGTCGCGCATCTTTTCGGCAACACGACAGGAAAGGAAAAACATGACCCTCATCCACCCGACCGCCGTCATTGACCCCAAAGCCGAACTCGACTCCAGCGTCAAAGTCGGCGCGTACACCGTCATCGGTCCCAACGTCCAAATCGGCGCGAACACCGAAATCGGCCCGCATACCGTCATCAACGGCCACACCACCATCGGCGAAAACAACCGCATTTTCCAATTTGCCAGCCTCGGCGAAATCCCGCAGGACAAAAAATACCGCGACGAGCCGACCAAGCTGATTATCGGCAACGGCAACACCATCCGCGAATTCACCACCTTCAACCTCGGCACGGTAACCGGCATCGGCGAAACCCGCATCGGCGACGACAACTGGATTATGGCGTACTGCCACCTCGCGCACGACTGCGTCATCGGCAACCACACCATCTTCGCTAACAACGCCTCGCTCGCCGGACACGTTACCATCGGCGACTACGTCGTCTTGGGCGGCTACACGCTGGTGTTCCAGTTCTGCCAAATCGGCGATTACGCCATGACCGCCTTCGCCGCGGGCGTACACAAAGACGTACCGCCTTACTTCATGGCGGCAGGCTACCGTGCCGAACCCGCAGGCATCAACAGCGAAGGCATGCGCCGCAACGGCTTCACCGCCGAGCAAATCGCCGCCGTCAAAGATGTGTATAAAACCATCTACCACCGCGGCATCCCGTTTGAAGAAGCCAAAGCCGACATCCTTCGTCGCGCCGAAACGCAAGCCGAGTTGGCGGTGTTTAAAAACTTCTTCGCCCAATCCACGCGCGGGATTATCCGCTGATTGGGAGAAACCGTACCGACAGGCCGGATTAAGGGCTGAAAGCCGTAGCGGCGAAAAGGTTTGAATAGAAACGTGGGTGCTGTCCGTAAGCCGTTTCAGACGACGTTGTCGCAACATCAGCCTTGTCCTTTTCCTGTTTGGCGCGGGAATGACTGCCGTCCAAACATTTGTCTTCAGTCCAATAGAAAAGGTCGTCTGAAAACCGGGTAAACCAAGTTTCAGACGACCTTTTGATTTTATGGCACGATGTTCGTCATGCGGATTGTATAGTGGATTAACTTTAAACCAGTACGGCGTTGCCTCGCCTGAGCTCAAAGAG
>CAUSKT010000008.1:0-46905 GCA_963532335.1 uncultured Neisseria sp.
TACGCCCGATTTGACGATGCGCTACTGTCCTATTTTGATTTTAATTGAATATATTTCATTTTCATTTCTCCTTAATACCGATGAATTTTACATCATAGACTATATAATTGATGGGGATGTCTATAATTTATCTGACTTACAAGGCGAAATAAACGACAACCCCATGATTATTAAATTATTTTTAATAATAAACAATATTTCTATTCTATTCTTTCTATTAGGAAGAAAGTTTATTGGCATTTTCTGTTTCATCCTTACAGCGTATTTTTTTGTCCATTTAATAGGCGACCTAGATTTATTGTTTCATATCATTTACTCAAGTATAAAACTTAAAAATTTATGGCTGATTTTAATACTCGTTTTGTATTTTTTACTGTGTTTGATTAACCTTTTCCCCCTGTTCAGTTCTGTGAAAAAATAAAAAAAGGTCGTCTGAAAACCCAAAATCCGGTTTTCAGACGACCTCTTTGCTTTTTAAATTCAAATCAAGCCATTTAAGCTCAAATCGTACCGCTGCCTTGTGCTTTCGGTTTGGCGGCACCGAATTCCAGTTTGCTCAAGGCGGAGAGGTAGGCTTTGGCGGTGGCGACCAAAACGTCGGTATCCGCGCCCTGACCGTTGACGACGCGGTTGCCGCGCGCCAGACGGACGCTGGTTTCGCCTTGGCTTTCTGTGCCTTGCGTTACGGCGTTGACGGAATAAATCTGCAAAGTCGCGCCGCTTTGCGCTACGCTCTCAATCGCTTTGAAAATCGCATCGACAGGGCCGGAGCCGCTGGCCGAAGCGCGTTTTTCTTCGCCTTTGATGCTGAACACGATGTCGGCGCGCGGCTCTTCGCCGGTTTCGGTGCTGATTTTTTGGGAGATGAATTTGTAGCTTTCGGCGTTCATGCTGCCCATTTCGTCGGACACCAACGCGTGCAGGTCTTCATCGAAGATTTCACGTTTTTTGTCGGCAAGTTCTTTGAAGCGGGCAAATGCGGCGTTCAGCGCCTCTTCGCTTTCCAACTCGATGCCCAAATCCGCCAGTTTGCTGCGGAACGCGCTGCGGCCGGACAATTTGCCCAAGGTCAGGCGGTTGGTTGACCAGCCGACCGATTCAGCAGTCATGATTTCATAGGTTTCGGGGTGTTTCAACACGCCGTCCTGATGGATGCCTGATTCGTGTGCAAAGGCGTTTGCGCCGACCACCGCTTTGTTGGGCTGAATCGGATAGCCGGTAATGGTGGACACCAGTTTGGATACCGGCACGATTTGCGTGGTATCGATGCCGGTTTCCAAGCCGAACAAATCATGGCGCACTTTCAACGCCATCACGATTTCTTCAAGGCTGGCATTGCCCGCGCGTTCGCCCAAACCGTTGATGGTGCATTCCACTTGGCGCACGCCTGCCTGAACGGCGGCCAGCGAGTTGGCAACCGCCATACCCAAGTCGTTGTGGCAGTGGGTCGACCAGACTACTTTGTCGCCGTTGGGCACGCTTTTGATGATGTTGCTGATACGCTCGTACCACACGGAAGGGATGGAGTAGCCGACGGTATCGGGAATATTGATGGTGGTCGCGCCCGCTTCGATAACCGCCGTAAAGATTTTGGCGAGGAAGTCCAAATCCGAACGCACGGCGTCTTCGGCGGAAAATTCCACATCGTCGGTGTATTCTTTGGCAATTTTCACCGCTTTGACCGCCGCATCGATGACCTGCTGCGGCTTCATTTTCAGTTTGTGCTCCATGTGGATGGGGCTGGTGGCGATGAAGGTATGGATGCGTTTTTTTGGTGCGGGGGAAACGGCTTCGCCTGCCTTACGCACATCGTTTTCAACGGCACGCGCCAGCGAGCAGACTGTGGATTTGGTGATGATTTTGGCAATCGCATTGACCGATTCGAAATCGCCCGGGCTGGCGGCGGCAAAACCCGCCTCAATCACATCCACGCCCATTTTCTCCAATTGGCGGGCAATGCGGATTTTCTCCTCTTTGGTCATGGATGCACCGGGCGACTGCTCGCCGTCGCGCATGGTGGTGTCGAAAATAATTACGCGGTTGGTCTGTGTCATTTCTGTTCTCTCCAGAGATTCGTTTTTTTGTAAAAAAGCATTCAAATCCAGCGGCCTGCCTTGCGCTTCCGCCAGCGCGGTCAGCTTTTGCAGTTGCGCCAAAGGCAGCGACCCGCGCGTGCGCCATTTATAGATGGCAGCGGTCGTCGCGGCATTTTCGGGATCGTGCTGTTTCAACGCTTCGGCAAGTGCATTCACGCCGCCGAAATAAGCAACTAAGCGGTCAATGTCTAATTGCATGATGTTCCTTGTCCAAACTTTATCGAAATTATGGTTTGCTTTGGAAGGGGATTATACGCATTTTAGACAAAACGACAATCTATTTTTCTAAAAATACGGATTTACTTTTTAAAAATGGAATTATTTTATACATTTTGTCCAATTTGGTTTCAAAATCTTAAGTACAAAAAGGCAGGCGACACATACCTGCTGCCAAATAATGAATAGGCATTACAGTCCAAACTTCACTTGCTTATTTTGACTGTCTAGCACACCATAACGGCAATACATCGTAAGCCGAAATATATAGTGGATTAAAATAAAAATGAGACAAGGCGGCAACGCCCGCCGTGTACGGGTAGTACATAAGGGCGTTGGCAACGCCGTATCATTGCAATTTTAATCCACTATAGTAAACTTGCCGCCGGTTTCCCTTCCCCCTTCCCTCCATGTTCCCCATTATCCCGACCGACCGCGCCGCTGCCGAATGGCGCAACGAAAGCACGCAAAAGCCGCCCAAGCAGGCGGTTTATGTGCATGAAAGCAATGCCGCCGATATTCTGAAAAACGCCCACGTCCAAACGGCAACCGTTTGGACGGGCGATTTCTACAACGCCAAGCAAGTGTTGGCAGCGATGAAAAAGCGCGTCCGCAGGTCGTCTGAAAAAACAAAAAATGCGCCTGCCGATATTCAGACGGCCTTCCATACCCACCGCATGAAGCAGGCGCAGCAAAGCCGTGTGTTGAACATGCTTGCCGTCGAAATCGGCGCGGGTTTTCAGTTAAGCAACCCGCGCGCGCCCGATGTCCGCGCCGCCCTTGCCGATGTGTACGCCGAGCCGAACGACGCGCCGTTTTTGCTGCCGCTCAACCAGCTTTTGGGCTTTATCGGCGCACACGAATGGCACAAAAAAGGCATAGACATTCCGCAGCTTGGCGGCAAAATCCATGTTCCCTTCGGCGTGTTCTCACCCCTGCGCGGCGAATATTTGGACTTAATCGCCCAAGCGCCGTTGAATCCTAATATTCAGACGGCGTTCGACATCGGTACAGGCTCCGGCGTTATCGCCGCCATCCTTGCCAAACGCGGCATTCCCGACATCACCGCCACCGACACCAACCCCAAAGCCATCGCCTGCGCAACCGCCAACCTCGCCCGCTTGGGGCTGGACAAACAAGTCGTCGTCCAAGCCGTCGATTTGTTTCCCGAAGGACGCGCCGACCTGATCGTCTGCAACCCGCCGTGGCTGCCCGCCAAACCGACTTCCGCCGTCGAAACCGCCCTCTACGACCCCGACAACGCCATGCTGACCGCCTTCTTAAACGGCGTGCGGCAGCATTTAAACCCGCAAGGCGAAGCGTGGTTAATCATTTCCGACTTGGCGGAACATCTGCACTTACGCGACCGCGATTTTCTGGAACAATGTTTTCAGACGGCCTCTTTAGAAGTGGCCGATATTCTGAAAACCAAACCGCGCCACCGCAAAGCCGCCGACGAATCCGACCCGCTCGCCTTCGCCCGCAATCGGGAAACCACATATCTCTATCGTTTGAAAGCGAAGTCCTGATATACAATTAGGTCGTCTGAAACCCGTTTCCGCCATTCCCATGCAACTGATCAAATACCTCCAATCCCAAGGCATAGGCAGCCGCAAACAATGCCAGTGGCTAATTCAAAACGACTGTGTCGAAATCAACGATACGGTCTGCAACGACGCCAAAGCCGACATCGATCCCGCCGAAGTCCAAACGCTGCGCATAGACGGCGAAGACATCGTCGTCGTACCCATGCCTTATTTTTATATCCTGCTCAACAAACCCGCCGATTACGAAACCTCGCACAAACCGCAGCAATACCCCAGCGTTTTCAGCCTTTTCCCCGACCATATGCGCAATATCGACATGCAGGCGGTCGGCAGGCTGGATGCGGATACGACGGGCGTTTTGCTGATTACCAACGACGGGCAGTTCAACCACCGCGTTACCTCGCCGAAACACAAAGTACCCAAAATCTACCGCGTTACCCTGAAGCATCCTGCCGATGACAGCCTGTGTGAAACGCTGAAAAACGGCGTCCTGCTGCACGACGACAACGAAACCGTCCGCGCTGCCGAAGCTGTTTTGGAAAACCCGACCACCCTGCTGATGACCATTACCGAAGGCAAATATCATCAAGTCAAACGTATGGTCGCCGCCGCCGGCAACCGCGTCGAACACCTCCATCGGGACGAATTTAACGGACGAACGGTAGAAAATTTAGCCTCAGGGGAGTGGAAATTCATCACAGTTTGAAAATTTTGAAGTTTTTTCAAAAAAATTTTAACCATTATGATTTTTTTATTTGTTTAAAAACATGATGATATGATTGTTAAGATGTCATTAACCAAACTTAACGTCATCATTCGTGAACTATTATATAATTCGCGTGTCTGAGTAACACTTGCTTCGAGAGAAGTGAGTAAGTGAGTAAGACGTTTTCCCCGTAATGTGTTTGGCCATCTATACTTTTCCCCTTAGTATAGATGGTTTTTTTTATCTGCGATTTTCTCAATCCCCTTCCCCAGTATCATTTGAACCGTCTCCCTGCATCCTATTGAATTCCCGTTCAGACGACCTTATCATCAACCCATTCCCACTTTCCCCGCAGAGACACCATGCAAAACATCCAAGACTACGTCCGCCACACCGCGTCCGCCGCCAAGCAGGCTTCCTATATTGTCGCTGCCGCCGAGACCGCGCAAAAAAACGCTGCGCTCCTGCGCACCGCCGAACTCATCAAACACCATCAAACCGCCATCCTCGCCGCCAACGCCCAAGACATGGAACAAGCCGCGCAGAAAGGTTTGAACGACGCCCTGCTCGACCGCCTTCGGCTGAGCGAAAAAACCATAGATGCCATGTGCGAAGGTTTGCGCCAGATTGCCGCCCTGCCCGACCCCGTCGGCGAAATGGACGAATTCCGCACCCGCGAAAACGGCCTGCAAATCGGCAAAATGCGCGTACCGCTGGGCGTTGTCGGCATCATTTACGAATCCCGACCCAACGTAACCGTCGATGCCGCCGCCCTCTGCCTCAAGTCCGGCAACGCCTGCGTCCTGCGCGGCGGCAGCGAAGCCTTCAACAGCAATATGGCGCTCTCCAAACTGATTACGCAGGCGTTAGTTGAAAACGGCCTGCCCGCAGCAGCCGTCAGCCTGATTGAAAATACCGACCGCGAAAGCGTCGGCGCCATACTGCAAAGCCCAGAGTTTATCGACGTCGTCATCCCGCGCGGCGGCAAATCGTTGGTTTCCCGCATCGCCGCCGAAGCCCGCGTGCCCGTCATCAAACACCTCGACGGCATCTGCCACGTCTATATCGACCGCGCCGCCGACGCCGAAAAAGCCGTCAACATCGCCTTTAACGCCAAAACCTCGCGCTACGGCACCTGCAACACCATGGAAACCCTGCTCGTCCACCAAAGCCGCGCCGCCGAAATCCTGCCCGTACTGGCAGAGAAATACGCCGCCCGCAACGTCAAGCTGCGCGGCTGCCCGCGTACCCTGTCCATCCTGCCCCACATTCAGACGGCCTCCGAAGAAGACTGGGACACCGAATACCTCGCCCCCATCCTCTCCGTCAAAATCGTCGACAGCCTCGAAGAAGCCGTCGCCCACATCAACACCCACGGCAGCCACCACACCGACAGCATCGTAACCGAATCCTACACCGACGCCCGCACCTTCCTGCGCACAGTCGACAGCGCCAGCGTCATGGTCAATGCCTCCACCCGTTTCGCCGACGGCTTCGAGTACGGCCTCGGCGCGGAAATCGGCATTTCCACCGACAAAATCCACGTCCGCGGCCCCGTCGGTCTGCACGGGCTGACTTCGCAGAAATGGATTGTGTTGGGCGACGGGCAGGTACGTTCGTAATCCGTCGCTTTCTTGAGTGATAAAACGACAAAAGGTCGTCTGAAAAACAGTTTTCAGACGACCTTTTGTTGTAAGGGTAATCTTGTTGCTTATTATCGGTTTCACGAAAATGCAATATCGTTATACGGCTATCATCGACACAAACTATTCCATTATAATCATTCAAATTTCCATAACGCCCTAACCTCAATCCGATACGACGATTTTGGGTTCGATGTATCCGCGCTCAAAGGTCGTCTGAAACTACTTCAATTCCGATAAATCATCCAAAGGAAACCAGCATAATGTCGGACAACACCGCCCTGAAGGACAAGAAACCGCGCAAGCCGTACCTTATACTGCTTTTTACCGTTTATGCCTTGTGTTACGGCGTTTTACTCGTGTTTCTCACCGTTCAGCTTGCCGTAGCTTCCGGCGGGGTGGCAGCTTTTTTTGCCTCTATGCTCCATTTCGGTATTTTCGGACTGGTGTTCGGCAGTCTGGCTAGTGTGGCTGCAATAATTACCGGTTTACTCTATATGCTTGGCTATATGCTGGTTTGGGGCATACTGACCGGTATGGCGATGACGCAGCTTCGTTTGCGTAGGAACTTGAAGCATATCTTGACCGCCATGCTCATCGGCTTTGTCTGTTCCTACATAAGCACGATATTGTTTGCGCTGTTTTTGTCAAAAGATATAGAGATGCTGTTTAATTTTTATTTCGAAGGATTAACGATATTCAGCCTATTGAATGCGTTTGCCGTTATTCCCTTTGGGCTGGTGTTTTTACCTAGTGAAAGCGGGTATAAACGGGAGCGGGAAATTGCCGTGAAAACCGTGAAGGCGGGCATTCATGCGGGGCAAGTCATTTTTGAACATGCAACTGAAAAAAAAGGCGTTTTTTCCTACCGCTGGTGGATTCCGCTTGCTTTTACTTTGGCAGGCACACCGATTTTCCTGA
Source organism: uncultured Neisseria sp. (assembly GCA_963532335.1). Taxonomy (GTDB): domain Bacteria; phylum Pseudomonadota; class Gammaproteobacteria; order Burkholderiales; family Neisseriaceae; genus Neisseria. Next base: position 7,130 of record CAUSKT010000008.1, read on the forward strand.
CTTGCGCCTTCCTGATGCAGCCGGACTCCGCCTTCCCCGACACACAAGCTTGGAGCGCACACTTTATCCCGATGACTTTCTTTGGCTTTGCCGCCATGGTGGCAAGCGGTTTGACGGCAATGCTGATGCGTCTGCGTAAAGACCAAAAAGGCATTTTGAGCTGCCTTGCCCTATCGTCTGCCTACTTCGGCGTTATGGTTTATCTGCCGCCCATCAAGAATCCCGATTTGAATCCCTACGCCCATTTGCTCAATCCGTATTGGCTGCTGGCGGCTTGGCTGATATCGGTCGGCGTCTGCATTTGGCTGTCGTTTAAGAAAGTAGATGGCGGCAATAGCTAATAAAACTGATGAGGGGTCGTCTGAAAGGCGTTTCAGACGACCCCTTTGCCCATTTTATCGCTGCCATCTTTCTTGTCCAAATACACACAAATCTTTCCCAATTTGAAACAATCTCCTGATTTTGTTATTATTCCTTTAAACAAAGAAATAATCATCATCCATTTTGTCTCACCCGGCCCTCATTACGGCTCATTCATCTGTGCGTTTTTACTCTCTTTTTCCCTTGTTTTTCATCCGGCAGGACGGTTTAAACGCCATTCGTTTTTTGTCTGCGTTTTATAGTGGATTACCAAAAATCGGGAAAGTCTCGGACCCTGTCCGACAGACCATGTTTTATTCCTAGTTTTTGTTAATCAACCATATACAGCCTTGCGCCCGTATCCGCCTGCCTCACCATCCCAAAGGAGGTCAAGGTTTGTCTTTATTTCATTTCTTACGCAACCGCTCTTCGTTCAATCCCTTCGTCGTTTCCGTTACGCTGTCCTTCGTGCTGCTGGTCATCGGCATCGCGCTTTTGATTCCGCAGCAGGCAGAAACCGTCCTCAATGCCGCCAAAACGGGCATTTTCAAAAACTTCAGTTGGTTTTACATCTTGGCGTTTTCAGCCTTCTTCTTCTTCCTGCTCGCACTTTCGGTCAGCAGCTTCGGCAACATCAAGCTGGGCAGCAACGAAGAAGAGCCTGAATTTAGCTTTTGGTCTTGGCTCGCCATGCTGTTCGCGGCGGGTATGGGCGTCGGGTTGATGTTTTTCGGCGTCGCCGAACCGCTCACCCACTATCTGTCCCCCATCACCGAAGGCGGCAGCGGCGCAAGGCAGCAGGACGCGTTGCTCCACACCCTCTTCCACTGGGGTGTACATGCCTGGTCGGTTTACGCCGCCATGGCGTTGGCGCTCGCCTATTTCGCCTTCCGCTACAAACTCCCGCTTTCCCTGCGCTCCTGCTTTTATCCGCTGTTGAAAGAGAAAATCGACGGTAAGGCAGGCGACATCATCGACATACTTGCGCTGGTCGCCACCCTGTTCGGCATCATCACCACACTTGGTTTCGGCGCGGCGCAGTTGGGTGCGGGCTTGGCACAAATCGGCTGGATAAGCGAAAACACCTTTTCCGTACAAACCATCGTGATTTTCGCCGTCATGGGTTTGGCAGTCGCCTCCGCCGCCTCCGGCATAGGCAAAGGCGTCAAAATGTTGAGCGAGATGAACTTGACCCTTGCCTTCGTACTGATGGTTTTCGTCCTCGCTACCGGCCCGACCCTCCACCTGCTCTCCGCCTTCAACGACAACCTCGGCACTTACCTGAGCAACCTCGTACAACTCAGTTTCAAAACATACAGCTACGAACAAAACCATACCGAATGGTTCGGCGGCTGGACCATCTTATACTGGGCATGGTGGTGTTCTTGGGCGCCTTTCGTCGGACTCTTCATCGCCCGCATCTCGCGCGGACGCACCATACGCGAATTCATTTTCGGCGTTTTGGCGGTTCCCTCCCTGTTCTGCGTCATCTGGTTCACCATCTTCGGCGATACCGCCATCTGGATTAACGACCACACCGCAGCAGGCGCATTGGGCGAATTGACCGGCACGCCCGAAAAACTCCTCTTCCGCTTCCTCGAATACCTCCCCCTGCCGACCCTCACAGGGCTTGTCAGCCTCATGGTGATCGCCCTCTTCTTCATCACCTCCGCAGACTCCGGCATTTACGTCCTCAACAACATCGCCTCCCGCGACAAAAGCGTGGCCGCCCCGCGCTGGCAGGCAGTGATGTGGGGGCTGTTGATGTCCGCCGCCGCCATTGTCCTTTTGCGCTTCGGCGGACTGCCCACCCTGCAAACCATGACCCTCATCGTCGCCCTGCCTTTCGCCCTGCTCATGCTGATCATGTGTTTCAGCCTATGGCGCGGATTAAACGCCGACCACAAATACTTCACGACCGCCGTCACACCCTCCAGCGTCTATTGGAGCGGCGACAACTGGCAGGACAGGCTCGAGCGTATGCTGAACCAAACGCAGGAACAAGACATCCTCAAATTCCTCAAAACCACCGCCCTGCCCGCCATGCGCGAACTGAGCGAAGAGTTGTCCGACAAATACAGCCTGAGCGTCGACATCCAAACCCACTTCGACCGCGAAGAGCCTGCCGTCGAATTCACCATCCACAAAGAGTCCCTGCGCGACTTCATGTACGGCATTAAAACCATCAAGCGCGAAGTGTCCGAACAACTTATCAAAGACGGCCACCTCCCGCACATCCGCCACAACGTCACCTACGAGCCCTACACCTACTTCTTCGACGGCCGCAGCGGCTACGACGTGCAATATATGAACCGCCGCGAACTCATCGCCGACATCCTCAAGCAGTACGAGCGTTACCTCAACCTCCTGACCGATGTCGGACAAGAACTCATGTCGCACCAGCAAACCGAATTGGCAGAATAAGTTTTTGTTAAACAGGTGGTAACCAAGGTCGTCTGAAAACAGATTTCCCGTTTTCAGACGACCTTTCTTCATGTATTCAAACAAACCACACGTTCCATCCACAACCCTCCCGTAGCGTGGGCTTTGCCCACGAAAAACACTGCCCAACCTGTCTTAAAAAAAACCAAATAAAAACGTCGTCTGAAACCCCAAATCCGGCTTTTCAGACGACCGCTTTCCCCATCATCCGTAACACAATTTTCCCCATGCAAACCGCTTCATTATCACCCGACAGCCTTAACCCAGCCAAGGTCGTCTGAAAAAAAGACCGAAACCGAGTACAATCCGCCACATGAAAAAACGCTCCAACCCTCTCCCACTTTTAAACGGCGTCAAACCCAGCTATTTGGTACTGCCGCACGAAAAACCGTTTTACGGCCTGCCCCTGTTACATTTCCTCTGCGTCCGCTTTCCCTTTGTCGGCGAGGACAACTGGCGCAGGCGTTTGAACAGCGGCTTCATCGTCGATGCAGACGGCGCGCCGTTTGACGAACACACGCTGTTCGAGCCGGGCAAAACCATGTTTTATTACCGCGAAACCAGCAGCGACAGCGAACCTGTCATTCCGTTTGAAGAAAAAATCCTGCACATCGACGACCATCTGATTGTCGTTGACAAACCGCATTTCCTGCCCGTTATCCCCAGCGGGCGTTTTTTGCGCGAAACCCTGCTGACCCGCCTGCGCCTGCGGCCGGAATTGCAGCATTTGAACGTAGCAGACATTACGCCAATCCACCGTTTGGACAAAGATACGGCGGGCGTGATGCTGTTGTCGCACAATCCTGCCACGCGACGCGATTATCAAACGATGTTTCAGGAAAAAAGCGTCCGTAAAACCTATCACGCCGTCGCGCCGACGCGGACGGATTTGGTATATCCCTTGGACGTGGTTTCGCGCATGGTGCGCGGGGAACAGTTTTTCACGACGCAGGAAACCGAAGGCGAGCCGAACGCCCATACAACGGTCGAATTGCTTGAAAACCGCGGCGAATTCAGCCTCTACCGGCTGACGCCGCATACGGGGAAAAAACACCAGCTTCGGGTGCATATGATGCGTTTGGGCATGCCGCTGCTAAACGACGCGCTTTATCCCACCCCTTTGGCGGCGGGCGATGAAGATTATGAAAAACCTTTGAAACTACTGGCAAAACAGATTGAGTTTACCGACCCGATCAGCGGACAAAAACAGATATTTGAAAGCGGATTTAAGTTATAGTGGATTAACTTTAAACCACTATATAAAGACTTTGCCGTCGTCCTGTTCACATCCAAAACAAAGGTCGTCTGAAAACCATTTTCAGACGACCTTTTCATCAATCCGGCTTATTTCGAACTGCTGCCGAACAAGCCTTTGAACCACAATACGATATCATCCCACATCCGTCTGAACCAGCTGCCTTCTTCAACGGAATGGAGGGCGACGACGTTTTTCTCGGTAATGACTTTGCCGTCTTTGACGATTTTGAGTTTGCCCAAGGTTTGACCTTTGCGTATCGGGGCGATAACGGGCTGGACGGTTTCTAAAATCGGTTTGATATTTTGTCCGGCATCGTGGGGAATCGTGATGTACACGTCTTCGAGGAAGCCGACGTTCACCGATTTGCTGCTGCCTTTATAGACTTTGACCTTGGAAATGATTTCGCCGCCGTTGTAGAGCTTGGGCGTATCGAATGCCTGCAACGCCCAATTGAGCAGTTTGCCGCTTTCGGAAGCGCGGGCTTCGGTGGACTCGGTGCCTACAACGATGGAAACGATGCGTCTGCCGTTGCGTTTGCTGGAAGCGGCAAGGTTGTAGCCTGCGCTTTCGGTGTGTCCCGTCTTCAGACCGTCCACATTGGAATCGCGGTAGAGCAGGAGGTTGCGGTTTGGCTGTTCGACATTGTTGTATTTAAAGGATTTAATCGAAAATACGGGATAGTATTTCGGATAATCGTGTATCAGCGCGGCGGACAAAATGGCTAAATCACCGACGGTGGAAACGTGGCCTTCGGCAGCCAATCCGGTCGGATTTTTAAAGTGGGTTTTGGTCATGCCCAAACGCTTGGCTTCTTCGTTCATTTGTTGAACGAACACGTCCACCGAGCCGCCTCCCATGGCTTCGGCAAGCGTGGTGGCGGCATCGTTGCCGGATTGGACAATCATGCCTTTAATCAAATCACTCACGCTGGCGGGGACTTTGGGAATGAGGAACATCCGCGAGCCTTCGATTTTCCAGCCTGCATCGGACACGGTCAGCATTTGGTCGGCGCGCAATGTGCCGTTTTCCAAAGCTTTGAACGCGAGGTAGGCGGTCATCATTTTGGTCAGCGAAGCGGGTTCGATCTGCGTGTCGATATTGTTGGAGGCAAGCACTTGATGGCTGTGCAAATCGGTAACAATGTATGCGGCAGCGGCAATGGCAGGCGGCGCATCGGGGCTGTTGATGCTGGGCATCATGGCTTCGGGCTGGGATGCGGCGGCAGAAGCCGGCTCGGAAGCGGCAACAGCGGGGGCTGCGTTGTTTTTAGCCGCTTGCGGCGCGGCTTGCGCGGCGGCAATCATCATTGCCGCGATCAATACGGATAATGTTTTTTTCATCGGGATGTGGTGCGGAAACAGAAATAAAAACAACCGCGTCGTGCGGTTTGGCACAAAAGGTAGTCATTATACCGCCGCAACTTCGCTTTGCTAAGATTTTTCTTGATTTCAGACGACCTCGAGGGTATGGTTTTACCTTTCCGCCGTTTTGTTGGCAAAGTTTGACGCGGGCGGCGGACACTCCTTTTGAAAATAATCCTCCGGCACACAAAACCATGAACAACCGCCCCTCTTATTCCGATTACCTCATCCGCATCCTGACCGCCTCCGTTTACGACGTTGCCGTCGAAACGCCGCTCGAACCCGCAATTGGGCTGTCACGTCGTCTGAACAACAACGTCCTGCTCAAACGCGAAGACCTGCAACCCGTGTTTTCCTTCAAAATCCGCGGCGCGTACAACAAAATGGCGAAGCTGCCCAAAGAAGCACTCGCCTGCGGCGTCATCGCCGCCAGCGCGGGCAACCACGCACAAGGCGTCGCCCTTTCAGCACAGCGTTTGGGCTGCCGCGCCGTCATCGTCATGCCCGAAACCACGCCCAAAATCAAAATCGACGCCGTCAAAAGCCGCGGCGGAGAAGTCGTCCTCAAAGGCGTTTCCTACAACGATGCCTACGATTACGCGATGGAGTTGGCAGAAAAAGAAAAACTGACCTACATCGCCCCGTTTGACGACCCCGACGTGATTGCCGGACAAGGCACGGTCGGCCTGGAAATCGTGCGCCAGCGTCCCGACGACATCCACGCTATCTTCGTCCCCATCGGCGGCGGCGGACTGGCGGCGGGCGTTGCCGCGTTCGTCAAACAAGTCCGCCCCAGCATCAAAGTCATCGGCGTGCAAACAAATGACTCCTGCTGCATGAAGCAATCCGTCGAAGCCGGAAAAGTCGTCAGCCTCAAAGACGTCGGACTCTTCTCCGACGGTACCGCCGTCAAAGTCGTCGGCGAAGAAACCTTCCGCCTCTGCCGCGACCTCTTGGACGACATCATCACCGTCGATACCGACGCCATCTGCGGCGCCATCAAAGACATCTTCGACGACACCCGCAGCATCACCGAACCCGCCGGCGCGCTCGCCCTTGCCGGCTTGAAAACCTATGCCGCCCGCAACCGCATCCAAAACCAAACCCTCATCGCCGTAACCAGCGGCGCCAACATGAATTTCCACCGCCTGCGCCACGTTTCCGAACGCAGCGAATTGGGCGAAGGCAACGAAGGTATTTTCGCCGTTACCATCCCCGAAGAGCGCGGCAGCTTCCTCAAATTCGTCAACCTGCTCGGCAGCCGCAACATCACCGAGTTCAACTACCGCTACGGCGACGACCAAAAAGCCCACATCTTCGTCGGTCTGCAAACCGCAGGTTCCCAAGACCTCGCCGTCATCAGCCGCCAATTGACAGAAGCCGGACTGCCCAATGTCGACCTGACTGACGACGAAATCTCCAAAATCCACATCCGCTACATGGTCGGCGGACGCACAACAAAAGTCGCCCACGAACGCTTAATCAGCTTCGAGTTCCCCGAACGCCCCGGCGCACTCGCCCGCTTCCTCAACCACATGCAGGGCGGCTGGAACATTACCCTCTTCCACTACCGCAACCACGGCGCCGACTACGGCCGCATCCTCGTCGGCATCGACGTCCCGCCCGGCGACAATCAAGCCTTCGAAAACTTCCTCGAAAGCCTCGGTTACAGCTATCAGGACGAAACCCAAAACGCCGCATACCGCCTGTTCCTTGCTTGATTGAAAGGGAAATATAATAAGGTCGTCTGAAAACTAGATATGGTTTTCAGACGACCTTAGCTTATAGGTAGAATAAAAAAATATTAGTTTATTGTTTTATAAAGATATTTATTTACTTAAATCTGCATATAACCCGCAAATAGAGCTTTAAACTATGCCAAGAGTCTCATGATTCTCGTTTTTTTATTAACTTAGGAGCTGATAGCTTATTATGATTAAATTTTCATATACACACGGCAAAACAAATATATCAATTGAAACATCAGTCTTTACCATTATGATGCTTATCAGTATGTTAAAAGAGTTATCTAATCACTTGTAAACTTAAATTAACTCCCTCCTGCGATGGAGGGATTTTCTATGATAGAAACAGCCTCCCTGCCGAATCCCGTATAATACCGACCACAAATTTTTACCGTTTCCCCAAAGGACAAATCATGAGCAATTACACCCGAACCTCGCGCGCTGCCGACAGCCTGCGCGACATCAAAATCACCCCTCACTTCCTGCCGCACGCCGACGGTTCGTGCCTGATCGAATGCGGCAACACCAAAGTTATCTGCACCGCTTCCATCGACGAAAATGTCCCGCCGTTCCTTCGCGGCAAGGGGCAGGGCTGGGTTACTGCCGAATACGGGATGCTGCCCGCGTCCACCGCCTCGCGTATGCGGCGTGAAGCTGCGGCGGGCAAACAGTCGGGGCGCACCCAAGAAATCCAGCGCCTGATCGGGCGCTCGCTGCGTGCTGTTGTGGATATGGAAAAACTGGGCGAACGCCAAATCCTGATTGACTGCGACGTGATTCAGGCTGACGGCGGAACGCGCACCGCGTCTATTACCGGCGCATTCGTCGCCCTGCAAATTGCGGTCAACAAGCTGCTTTCAGACGACCTCATCAGCGAAAACCCCATCCGTGAAGCCGTTGCCGCCGTATCCGCAGGCGTGGTGAACGGTGTGCCGCTTTTGGATTTGGATTACCCCGAAGACTCCGGCTGCGACAGCGACGTCAACATCGTTATGACCGCTTCGGGTAAAATCATCGAAATCCAAGGCACGGCGGAAGGTGCGCCGTTCAGCTTGGACGAATTGGGCAAACTGATTGCGCTGGCGCAAAAAGGCATTGCCGAGTTGACGGCACACCAGCAAGCCGCCCTATCCTCTTAAGTAAAAATAATCTAATTTATTGAAATAAAAGATTATTCTTAAAAACCAACCTTATTAAAAGCAGATTCAAGGTAAAACCCGTCAAGGTTTAAACACCTTACGGGCATCTTTACCCCGAATCTGCTTTTTTTCATCTTAAATCAATTCATTGCTTGAAATTGAGTGTCGAAACAAGGGCAATCAGCATGCCCTGCCCAACCTGCTTTTTATCTCTGAAAATTTAAAAAAAGCCTGCTTATCCAATACGATATTTATGACAAAAGATTTCAAAATCCGCCCCAAGCTCTGACGAGCGGTTCTAAAACGAGATTAGCGTTAGTTGTATAAATTCAAACACTTATTTAAAATATATGGTTCGCTTCGACTTGCCAAACCTATATTCGGGGCATTTGAATAATAAAAATTTCAAGGAACACTTATGCCGTTGCTGTCGATTGAATTCGCGGTATTTTTTATTGCTTTTTTGCCTATTTATTGGGCATTTTTCCGTATGCCGTCGGTGCAGAATGTTTTGCTTCTGCTGGCGGGGATGGGCTGGCTGTATCACTTGAATCCCATCTTTGCCGCCATAATTGCCTGCTATTCGTCCTGCGTGCATTTGCTCGGCCTGTTGATGACGTCTGAAAACGAAAACGTACGGAAATTCTGGCTGGGCTTCGGCGTAGCGACTGCTTTGGCAGTATTGTGTTTCTTCAAATATTTCGACTTTTTCCGCCCGTTTATCCGCCAATACACGGGGCAGAGCGAGATTGTCGATATCTTGATGCCTTTGGGGCTGTCTTATTACACATTTCAATCTTTGGCTTATTTGGTGTACTGCTGCCGTCATCCGATGGGCGACCGCTTTGCGTGGCATGAATTGCTGCTGCATTTGAGCTTTTTCCCGACGATTACTTCCGGGCCGATTATCCGTGCCGCGGCGTTTAAAAGCATAGACGGTGAACAGGCGGGGGCTTTGGAACAGATTCGGACGGCAGAACCGCGCGCATTGGTGCGCCCCGCTCTAGCGGTGTGCTTGATTTTGCTGGGCATTGCTAAAAAATGGTGGCTGGCGGGTGCGCTGGGAGACGGCTGGGTATCGCCCGTTTTCGAGAATCCCGCCCAGTTTGACGGCTGGGGCGTGTTGTCGGGGGTGTACGGCTACACTTTCCAGCTTTTCTTCGATTTTTCAGGCTATTCGGATTTGGTAATCGGGATGGCGATGCTGCTCGGTTTCCGCCTTCCGAAAAACTTTGCCGCTCCGCTGCGCGCGTTCAATATCCGCGACTTCTGGAACCGTTGGCACATCAGCCTTTCCACTTGGATACGCGACTATATTTATATTCCTTTGGGCGGCAGCAAACACGGCTTCGTCCTGACGCAGTTCAACTTGCTGCTGGCGATGGTGTTGTCGGGCGTTTGGCACGGCTACGGCTGGAATTTCCTGCTTTGGGGCGCGCTGCACGGCGTGGCATTGATTTTGCTCAACTGCGGCGACAAAATATTCGGTCGGGACGGTTCACGTCGTCTGAAAATCTTGCGTCCGCTTGCCTGGTTCGTCACTTTCCATTTCGTCTGCTTCACTTTCGTCGTGTTCAACACCGGCAGCCTCGCCGATACGCAGATGGTATTTGATGCCTTATTCGCTAACGAAGCAGGTTGGGCCGCGCCGAAACAGGCGGATGTCTTGCTGCTTGCCGCGTTTGGCCTGATGATTTTGCTCTACCCGTATTTGCTTCGCCTGTTTGACGGTACAGTAGCGACATTGGAAAAAATGCCGATGTGGCTGTGGTTTATACCGCTGACGCTGGTGTTGGTGTTGATTATCGTATTGGCGCCGTCGGGCATCCCGGGCTTTATTTACGCCGATTTTTAAAAGGACAATCAGAATATGAAACGCTTTATTTCCCTGTTTGCCTCCCTTTTGGTTTGCGCCTTTGGCGCGGCGTGGTTCAGTCAAGACTCCATTAATGCCTATTGGCAGCAAACCTATCATCAGGCTTCTCCGTTGGAGCCTTTGTCCGAATACGAATGGTGGCGCACGGGCGCGAAGCTGCAACAAGACGCATACGCCTTTTCAGACGACCTCAAAGCACGTTTGGCAGGACAGCCTGTGATTGCCGAACCGGAACCTCAAATCGCTGAAAACGACGGGTCGTCTGAACAAAATGCGCAGCTTAATGCGTCCGAACCGCACGAAAAAAACCGTCCCGCCGACGGACGTCAACCCCAAACGGCACAAAACGGCGGACAATCCGAAGCACATCGTCTCCCTATTACCCCGCCCGCCAATATCGTTCTCGGACAAGGCGACAAAGTCTTTTTTGCCGGCGACTCGATGATGCAGGGCGTTGCGCCCTTTGTCGAAAGAAGCCTGAAAAAACAATACGGTATCCAGTCGGTGAACCTAAGCAAGCAAAGTACCGGATTGTCCTATCCCAAGTTTTTCGACTGGCCGAACACCATCGAACAAACGCTGAAACAACAAACCGACATCCGCCTTCTGGTCGTCTTCCTCGGCCCCAACGACCCGTGGGACTTCCCGAAAGGCAAAAAATACCTGAAATTCGCCTCGCCCGAATGGTCGGAAGAATACCTCAGCCGCGTCAACCGCATCTTGGCCGCCGCCGAACAACACCACGTGCAAGTCATTTGGATGGGCATCCCTTATATGAAACAGGCAAAACTTAACAAGCAAATGCGATATCTCGACAAACTTTTAGCAGACGAGATCAGTCCAAAAGCCCTGTGGATACCGACCGACAAACTCCTCAGCAACGGCTCGGACACCTACGCCGACTCCGTCAACATCAATGGAAAAATCATCCGCTACCGCAGCAAAGACGGCATCCACTTCTCTGCTGAAGGGCAAAAACTGCTCGCGGATAAAATCATGGAAAAAATCGTTTTTCAGACGACCCCTGAAATGAACGGCGAAGAACGCACGGAACAATTGTCCGCACGTTAAGCCCGTATCGGCAGCAAAAGGACGGCGTTTAGTTTATCCAATGCCGTCTTTTTCGTTACAATAGCCATCCGCCGCATCAAAAGACGTCGTCTGAAACCACACACAGGAAACTCATGAACATCAAAACCCTGTCCGTATCCCTTACCGCATTGTGCCTGTCTGCCGCCGCCCCCGCCGCCGATATGCTGCTGGAAAACTACGGCAGCAGCCGTCCCACATGGCTCTCCAAGCTCAAAAAACTCGACCGCAGCTCGGACGGCAAATTCCGCATCCTCCAAATCGGCGATTCACATACCGCCGGCGACCTTTTCACCGAACAACTGCGCCTGCGCCTCCAGCAAAAATGGGGCGACGGCGGCATAGGCTGGGTTTACCCCTCTACCGTCAAAGGACAGCGCAGCGCAGCCGTCCGTTATGACGGCTCGTGGCAAACCGTCAGCAGCCGCAGCGTTTCAGACGACTTCCCCTTAGGCGGCATCATCGCCAAAGCCAACGGCAGCAGCGTTACCATCAGCGCCAAAGACGGAAGCAGCGGTGAGAAGCAGATTTCCGTTTTCGCCAAACCCGTCCTGCCCGAACAAACCCTGTCATTCAACGGACGCGAAGTTCCCGCCGGCAGCAGCGGCTGGCAAATCATCCGCAGCAACGGCCGCCTGCCGCTGACCCTCAGCAGCTCCATGCCTTGGGACATCGGCTACATCAATATCGAAAATCCCGGACGCGGCGTAACCGTTTCCGCGCTCGGCATCAACGGCGCGCAACTGACCCACTGGTCCAAATGGCGTCCCTCTTGGCAGGATGACCTTGCCCAAACCCGCGCCGACCTCGTCATCATTGCCTACGGCACCAACGAAGCCTTCGCCCGCGATTTAGACATCACAGCCACCGAACAAAGCTGGCGCAGCTACATCCGCCAAATCAAACAAAGCCTGCCCGACGCAGGCATCCTGATTCTCGGCGCGCCCGAATCCCTGAAAAGCACTTCAGGAAGCTGCGGCACACGCCCCGCCACCTTAAGCAGCATCCAACAAATGCAGCAACGCATTGCCCGCGACGAAAAAATTATGTATTGGTCGTGGCAGAACGCGATGGGCGGCGAATGCAGCATGAAAAGCTGGATGAGCCAAGGCCTCGCCGCCAAAGACGGCGTCCACTTCTCAGGCAAAGGCTACCGCCAAGCCGCCGACCGCCTCGCCGACAGCTTGATACAAATGGCGGATTAAACAAAAGGTCGTCTGAAAATTTTCAGACGACCTTTTGTTTAATGACGGCACTTTTCTATCTTTTCTTGAAGACGTTCAATCCTCCTCAACTGCTTATCGAACGGTTTTGCAGCGTTTCAGCCCGTTCCCGATAATCAGCATCGAATTTCCGTTTTCAGACGACCTTCGCTTACTCTTTGGCAAATTGCTGCGTAAAGCGGACAAATTCTTCTTTTTTCGCTTTTGCCTTACCCGAGTCGATGGCTGCTTCGGCGGCTTTGACACCGTCCGACAACGAAGGCACGACATTGCCGGCATAGAGCGCGGCGGCGGCATTGAGCAGGACGATATCGCGTGCCGCGCCATGTTTGCCGCTCAACACTTCATCCATTTTTTCCAAAGATTCTTGTGCGTTGGCGACTTTGATTTCGTCCAAATTGCGGCGGATTTCAATGCCGAAATCCGCAGGGCTGATGTCGTATTCGCGGATTTCTCCGTCTTTCAGCTCGGCAACGCGGGTTTTGCCCGTCAGCGTGATTTCGTCCAAACCGCCTTCGCCGCACACGACCAAAACGTGTTTGGAACCAAGCTGTTTCAATACGCGCGACAGGATGCCGCATAAGTCGATGTGAAACACGCCCAAAAGCTGGTTTGGCGCACCGGCAGGGTTGGTCAGCGGGCCCAAGATATTGAAAATGCTTCTAAACCCGAGCGAACGGCGCACGGGCGCGACGTGGCGCATCGCGCTGTGATGGTTTTGGGCAAACATAAAGCCCAAGCCTGTTTGACGGATGCTTTCGGCGACTTGCTCCGGTGTAATGTTCAACACCGCGCCCATCTGCTCCATCACGTCCGCCGCGCCGCTGGACGAGGAAACGGAACGCCCGCCGTGTTTGGCAACTTTCGCGCCTGCCGCCGCCGCGACAAACATCGAAGTCGTGGAAATATTGAAGGTTTTTGCGCCGTCTCCGCCCGTGCCGACAATATCGACGAGGTCGTCTGAATTTTCCAGCGGCACTTTGGCGGCAAATTCACGCATCACGGCGGCGGCGGCTGTAATTTCCGATACGGTTTCGACTTTAATCCGCAATCCGGTCAGGATGGCGGCGATTTGTTCGGGCGGCACCTGCCCGCTCATAATCTGGCGCATCAGGTCGGTCATTTCGTCGTAAAACAATTCGTTGTTGCTGATTAAGCGTTCGATGGCTTGTTGCGGTGTAATCATGGTTCAATCCTTTTTACGGGTATTTTTACGTCAAACGTCGTCTGAAAGTTTTCAGACGACGTTTGGTTTAAGCGGCGGACGATTGGAAGTCTTTAAATTCTTCCAAAAAGTTTTTCAACATATCGTGTCCGTGTTCGGTCAACAGGGCTTCGGGGTGGAACTGCACGCCTTCGACGGCGTATTCCTTGTGCCGCACGCCCATGATTTCCTGATCTTCCGTCCATGCGGTGACTTCCAAGCAATCGGGCAGCGTATCGCGGGCGATGACAAGGCTGTGATAACGCGTGCAGGTAACGGGATCGGGCAAATCTTTAAACATGCCTTTGTTTAAGTGGAACACGGGCGAAACTTTGCCGTGCATCAGCGTTTTTGCCCGCACCACATCCCCGCCAAACGCTTCGCCTATCGTCTGATGCCCGAGGCACACACCCATAATCGGCAGCTTGCCGGCAAAATGGCGCATGGCGGCGACAGAAATGCCCGCCTCTTTCGGCGAACAAGGACCCGGCCCGATAACGAGGTATTGCGGTTTCAAAGCTTCGATTTCTTCAAGCGTAATATCGTCGTTGCGGCGGACGACGACTTCCTGACCGAGTTCGGCGAAATATTGGACGATGTTGTAGGTGAAACTGTCATAATTATCAATGAACAAAAGCATGGGGTACGGCCTTTTAGGGTTGTTTGACGGCGGCAATGTTTTCGGGCGAATTGATAAACGCCCACATCTGCTCTTCGGTTCGAAAAACGCCGTTACGGACAATATAATGCAGCGGATGCTTAATCAGCGCATCCGCTTTGCGGACAAATACACGCATATTGCTGCTGTTTGCTGCCATTTCCAACACTTTGGCGGCAAAAGCGGGGCGGTGCAGCTTGTCGTGCATCAGCGGATGGCGGGCGATGTATTCGTTCAGAGGCTTGCCGCTGCTGTGGAAATCCGTGTGCAGCGGGTCGAGGAATACAATAAAAAAAGGCATCTTGCCCAAATAATCGTCTGCATCGTTCATAAGCGTTTCGGACGGAATATTTATATCGACATAATATCACAGTTAACCGCAATTCTTGATTCCAATCAGGTCGTCTGAAACATCGCTTGCCTCCTTCCGAAATATTCACTTAAAATCAGTCTTACATTCCAAAAAGAGATTTGCTTATGGGTTTCAAACTTACTCCGATTGATGTTGTTGATGACATCAGCCGCGAAGATTTTTATCAGAATTATCTCAAGCCGCGCCGCCCTGTCGTGATCAAAGGACTGACCCGCAACTGGCCTGCCCGTGACAAATGGTCGCTGGACTATATGAAAGAAACCGTCGGCGATATCGTCGTCCCCTTGTACGACAGCGCCAAAGCCGACCCTTCGGCGCCGATTAACGCCGCCAGTACGGAAATGCGCTTCAGCGATTATATCGATCTGATCAAACGCGAGCCGACGGATTTGCGGATTTTTTTATTTGACCCCATCAAACACGCTCCCGCCTTGCTGAACGATTACGTTTTCCCCAAAGAGCTGATGGGCGGATTCTTAGACCGCTACCCTACCCTGTTTTTCGGCGGTGCAGGTTCGGAAACCTTCCTGCACTACGACATCGATATGGCGCACATCTTCCATACGCATTTCGGCAAGAAACACATCATCTTGTTCGATTACAAATGGAAAGAGCGCCTGTTCCGCATTCCTTTCGCCACTTATGCGCTGGAAGACTACCACGTCGACAATCCTGATACGGAACGTTTCCCCGAGCTTGAAGGCATCGAAGGCATCGAATGTTTCCTCGAATACGGCGATACCTTGTTCATGCCGACCGGCTGGTGGCATTGGATGAAATACCTTGACGGCTCATTCTCCATCTCCCTGCGCGCATGGGATGAAAGCTGGGCGGTTAAGGCACATAGCCTTTGGAACCTGACCGTACAGCGCAAGTTCGACGACTTCATGAAAGCCCGCTTTAAAGCACGCTACATGAATTGGAAAGAACAGCTTGCCTGCAAACGCGCCCGCCGCGCATGGGAACGCGGCCTGCCTCGTTAAGACACACTTAAAGGTCGTCTGAAAACAGTATTTCAGACGACCTTTATCCGCAAATTGCCCCGTATCCAGCGCAAAACTTGAAGCAATGGATGGCATTGCTTACTCAATACCGACACGGCGCGTAAGGCAAAAATGCAACAAATGCGAAATACAAAGCGCATATTTTTTAAACGTCGGCGATAGATGAAACCAATCTGTCAAATCAGGCGGGCTGACCTTGCTCCTGCCTGTTTTGCCCCATTTTTTAACCGGAGTGCATCATGCAAACACCTCTAAAATTCTTAACCGCCCTTATCTTAACGGCATCGGCATTCTCAGCATCCGCTCACGGCATGCATAAACATAAACCGCTGACCTTTGAAGAGCTGCCCAAAATCTGCCAACAATACTTCACGCGCGCGGAGAATTGTTACAAAAAGGCGGGCGCCAAATCCGATTTTCAGCGCAACAATACAAAATTCCTGTTTCAATCCCTGCCTGCCGCCGATTTAACGCAGCGTGAAACCATGTGCAAAATTGCTATGGATTCGTTCGCCGAAAAAACGCGCTCGCTTCATTGCGAATAAGATTTTTGCCGGAAAGATATAGCAAAGGTCGTCTGAAAACCTATTTTGTGTTTTCAGACGACCTTTTTTCAGACGACCTTAAAAGAAGTAATTCGCTAGCAGCAAACCGAATACCAAGCTAAACGCCATGCTCAAGAGGCCGGGAATCATAAAGCTGTGGTTGAAAATGAATCTGCCGATTTTAGTCGAACCCGTGCTGTCAAAATCAATCGCCGCGATAATTGGACCGTAGTTCGGAATGAAGAAGTAGCCGTTCACCGCGACAAACGTGCCGATGATAATCGGAGCGGGAATGCCCAGCGAAATACCGATGGGGAACAGCGTGGCAACGGTCGCCCCTTGGCTGTTGACCAAGACGGACAAAACGAACAGGGCAAACGCGAAAGTCCACGGCGCGGTTTCGACCAAATGCGATACAGTTTCTTTGACTTCGGCCAGATGACCGTGCATCAATGTATCGCCCAGCCATGCCACGCCGAATACGGCGATAACGGCGCGCATCCCCGCATGGAACACCGAGCCCTTGGTAATCGCGTTACCATTCGGTTTGCAAAGCAGGATAATCAGCGCGGCAGCAGAAAGCATGACGATTTCGATGGTGTGCGCCATGCCCATCAGTTTCGGGCCTTCTTCCGTTTGGAAGGTCGGGCGCAACTCCGGTACAGCACCCATGACCACCACCAGCAATGCGGCGGCAAGGAAAATCCCGACCGAAAGTTTCGCCTCTTTGCTGACAGGCGCATTGGATACTTCAGTCGAATCTTTTTCGTTGGCTTCTATATATTCCGGGTCTTTCAGCAACGCCTGATAATGCGGGTCATCTTTCAACTCTTTGCCGAGCTTGTTGACGAATATGCAGGCAAGGCCGATACCTAAAATAGTTGAAGGAACAGTCACTTTCAGCACATCAGCCATCGTGATGTGTTGCGGCTCAAGGTAGGTCACGCAGGCAACAACCGCGGCCGCAATCGGGCTGGCAACAATGGCGAATTGCGACGCAATAACCGCCATCGTCAACGGGCGGGAAGGACGGATGCCGTTGCGGCGGCTGACTTCGGCGATAACGGGCAATACCGAATAAGCGACGTGTCCCGTGCCTGCCAATACGGTAAACAGATAAGTCACCATAGGCGCGATGAAAGTGATGTATTTCGGATTGCGGTGTAAAACGCGGGTAGCGATTTTAATCATGTAGTCCAAACCGCCGCTTGCCTGCATCGACGCAGCAGCGGAAACGACCGCCATAATCATCAGCATCACGTCAATCGGCGGACTGGTCGGCTCAAGATGGAAACCGAAGGCCAAAACCGCCAGCCCGATACCGCCGAGCACGCCCAAGCCGATACCGCCGACCTGCGCGCCGATTAAGATACACACCAGTACGATGGCGAACTGGATAAAAAACATTGTGGACATGAACACTCCATTGTTTGTAAAAAAATCTTGAAGAGGAAACGGATTAAAGCGGATATCGGCGGAAGCTGCTGTTGCATTACATCTGATATCCATATTTTTGTTTTTATTTTAAATACCAACACTTTATCCGATTAAATCGGGCGTGATTATAGAGTAAGCACTCGTTATTAACAATGTTTTACTGAAATTAAGACACCAAAGATCGTCTGAAAACGCCGAAATTCATTTTTTCAGACGACCTTTTTCAGGAAATTTGTTCAACGCAAAAATGTTTAGCGCGGTTTGCAGACAAGGCTTTATGTTCATACAAAAATCTATTTGATTTCTCTTAAACCGCCTTTCAATGAAATATCCTGCAATGCTCAATTCCCTATCCCAAGCTGCAACATCCCGATATAAATTTTCATTTTCTTGCATCCGGCCTTATCGAAATCAGCCGAAACATCCCCATAATACAGCCGTTATACCACTTCATATTTGAAAGAAAGCGATGACTGCCATCCTGATTATCCTCGGTCTGATTGCCATAGCGGTCGGCATTTTTGGCACGATTTACCCCGCCTTGCCGGGATTGGGCTTGATGTTTGTCGGCGCATGGCTGTTGGGCTACGCCGGCGACTATCAGGTTTTCGGTTCCGGCACACTCATTTTCCTTGCCGTTGTCGCCATTTTCGGCACGGCAATGGATTATGTCGCGGGCGCGTTGGGGGCAAAATATACGGGGGCGAGTAAAACCGCTGTCTGGGGAGCGTTTATCGGCGGCATTGTGGGCGCATTCTTCGCCATCCCCGGCCTGCTGTTAGGCCCTCTGATTGGTGCAGCCAGCGGCGAATTCATCGCCCGCAAAGACAGTTGGCAGGCTGGCAAAGTCGGCATCGGTACGTTTATCGGCTTTATCATCGGTACGGTTGCCAAAATCGGCTGCGCGCTGACCATTATGCTGACTGTCCTATCCGTATGGCTGGCTTCGTTTTTCTAAGCCATATCTTCAAAACCAAAGGTCGTCTGAAAATTCAGACGACCTTTGGTTTTTGAACACTTATTTGTTACAGCAGGCTTTGTATTTCTTACCGCTGCCGCAAGGGCAAGGGTCGTTGCGTCCGGTTTTGTCGCCTTCGCGGCGTACCGTTTGCGGTTTGTTGATGATTGCCTGCCAATACCAATAAATATCCAGCAACACATGCGGCAGCTCGGATTCGAGCTGGGCGAGTTCTTTTTCAGTCAGGTGCAGGATGATTTCGCCGTTTCGCTCTTCATCGTAAATCCCGCCCAAAGCCATAATCGGATAGAACAAATCTTCAAATTCTTCCTGATCAACCGCCTCAAACCAATCGGTCGGAACGATATCCAAAGCATACAGATAAGCGTTACACCAAGTGTAAATATCGGGATTAGAGGCGGCATCTTCGTATAACCACAAATCGGGCAGCATTTTTTTACTGAGTTTGATGCGCAAATCTGCCGCCAAACCGATGACCAAACGCTCGATTTCGGTGCGCTCTTTGGCATCAAATAAGGATTCGTCACCCAAAACTTCAGGCAGCCAGTCATTCGGGTTCAGCGCATCGGGACCGCTCAACAAAGCCATCATAAACGCCTGCACCTCATCGCAGCGCATGGTGTTGTGGTGTTCCGATTTGGCATCGAGCAGCTCCATCAGGCGTACGCGCGACGCTTCGTCAAATGCTTGCAATTGCATGGTTATTCCTTAATTTTAAATGGTATGTTTATAGTGGATTAACTTTAAACCAGTACGGCGTTGCCTCGCCTTGTCCTGATTTAAATTTAATCCACTATATTCTCTAAGGGGTCGTCTGAAAACGGTTTAGGCGATGCGTTGGCGCATTTGCTCGAAAAGGCATACCGTTGCCGCCATGGCGACGTTTAACGACTCGGTCTGTCCCAGCATCGGGATTCTGACGCTGCCGTCAACTTTTTCCAAAATTTCCTGACTCACGCCACTGCCTTCATTGCCGAAAACCCAAGCGCAAGGGGCGTTTAAATCCAGTTGGTACAAATCGGAAGGATTGCGCCCGTCCAAAGCGGTCGCCCATATTTTGTCCTGATAAGCATCCAGCCAATGCGGTAGAAAAACGCGGCTGTATATATTCAGCAGAAAATGCGCCCCCATACCCGCACGCAATACTTTGGGCGACCAAATATCGACGCAGTCATTACCCAACACAATCTGCCTGATGCCCGAAGCTGCCGCGCTGCGTAAAACCGTCCCGACATTGCCCGGGTCTTGCAGCCTATCCAACACCACGCAGTCGCCGCTTAAAGGCAAATCACCTTGCGGCGGA
Source organism: uncultured Neisseria sp. (assembly GCA_963532335.1). Lineage (GTDB taxonomy): Bacteria > Pseudomonadota > Gammaproteobacteria > Burkholderiales > Neisseriaceae > Neisseria. Next base: position 27,126 of record CAUSKT010000008.1, read on the forward strand.
ATCTCTATCCAAGTCATCACATCGTCAGCATCGTTCAGGCTGGTGATTTTAGACAAGGCTTCGTTTCCGACCCAAGTAATACCATCTTCGTCCAAGCTGCTGATTAAATTTCGGATTTCAGGATGCGTGTTTTTACTTTCGGGCAAATACACTTGTTTAGGCGTATATCCCGCCTCTAAATAGACCTGCAAAAGATGCACGCCTTCCAACACGGTTTGCCCGTATTCACGGCGTGCTTTAGATTGTGTCAGCAGCTTGGACAAATGCTTGAGCTGCTCGTTTTGCGCGGAGGTAATCAATTTCATGTGCCGCATTATATAGCGGATTCAAATAAAAAGGATACAGCTCAATACCGTCCGACTTTGTTCAACCTGCTTTTTCAGACGACCTCAAGATGCGTTCGGTCAAAAATAAAATCCCTGCCCGAATAGCTCGGGAAGGGATTTTCTCTACTTGATGGAAATCTGTATCTCTATGCAGCTTAATGAACGACGGAATCCTGTTGAACCTGCGTTTCGGTTCGAACTGTAGTCTGACTCACACCTTTGTCATTCTTTGCGGATTCAGGCATTACCACGGCATCCGAAGCATTTTTCGCTGTCGGATTGGCGGCTACGGGTACGATATTTTCCTGTTGGTTTTTGGTTTCAACAGCTTTTTCAGCAACCATGCCTGAAGAGTCGCCCTTCACTTGCGGACCGAATTGCCATACGGCTACGGCAACCGCTGCCACGCTGGCGGCGACGGCGAAGGATTTGAAGAAGGAACTGTTCGCAGCCTGTACTTCCTTAACAACAGGCATCACAGCGGCAACTTCGGCTTCATGACGCTGTTTGTGTTCTTCGCTGATTTCCGCAAGCGTAGCGGTAAATGCCGCGCTTTGCATGAAATCCGCATCACGCCCTGTCCCTTCTTTATAGCGCATGCAATCGCCTAACAGATGGTACTCGTACCACGCTTCGGCAGCGGCATCGTCGGACAACAGACGGTCAAGCATTTCTTCGCTTACTTGGTCTCCATCCATCAGCATGGAAACATATTCTCTTGTTGTATCCATAGTTGTTACCATTTTTTTACCACCTTTGATTTTCAGAGGTTTCCAGCAGCGGCCTCAAATCTTTTGCTATTACTTCCCGCGCCCTGAAAATACGGGAGCGGACCGTTCCTATCGGACAATCCATAATTTTGGCTATTTCCTCGTAAGACAAACCATCCATTTCCCGCAGGGTAATGGCTTTGCGTAAGTCTTCGGGCAAATGCGAAATCGTTGATTCGACTGTTTGCAGGATTTCCCGATTGATCATTTCAGCTTCCGGCGTATGGTAATCCGCAATCTGATCCGATAAATCCAGAATATCACCGTCTTCGTTAGCAGCCTCTGCACTGACGAACGGCTGCTTTCCTGATGTTACTAAGAAATTCTTGGCTGTATTGATGGCAATCCGGTACAACCAAGTATAAAAAGCACTCTCACCCCGGAAATTCGGCAAGGCCCGATAAGCCCTAATCATTGCCTCTTGCGCCACATCATTGACTTCGTGTTCGTCTTTGACAAAACGGGAAATCAATCGAACGAGCCGACGCTGATATTTGGACATCAGCAACTCGAATGCTTTTTGTTCGCCCTTCTGCGCGCGCTCTACCAAGGCCTGATCAATCTGGCGATCATTCATATCTTACCTTTTATAATAACTGCATTATAAGCTATAAAATAGTAAAGCGTGCCGTGCCAGTTAAAGACAACTGCCGCCGTATTTAGTTCCATTTATATCTCAAAAATTTTCCGTAAACCGGTAAAAAACCGTCAAACCCTTGAAAATCGTGGCTTACCGTAAGGTTAACAATAGCAATGCAGTTTCCGTCAGTATTTGTGATAATCGGCCAGCATTTTCTGACGAACGGTACAATATGGTTTTCTTGCAACACTTTCTTAACGTTTTTATACAAAAAACCTACATTCATCATATCATCACTGCCCGCCGTCCGAATGATCCCTTCTTCTTCCAAGACCGATTCCGGCAATCCGTTGCGGTGCGGCACCAGAAAAAAGCCGTTTTCTTGGAGAATATCTTTCAGACGACCTCTGACTTCTTTTCCCTTTATCCAATCCGCGTCTGCAAACTGGTTTTGTTTCAATATGAATAAAAAATCCCGGTATAAACATACCGATGTTTCGCCGAACTGCCATTGTGCAGTTTCTGCTTCCAACAGTATCCGCGCGAAATCCGCCAGTTTTCTCGGAGAACTTTCCACAATCCCATTCTCTTTAAAAAACCGCCAAAGAATCCGGCTGCGGCGCGCTTCGATGAATGTCTGCCAGCGGCTGACTTGGAAGCGTCCGCTTTGACAAACCGTCTGATAATCCGCTTCGACAACTTCGTCTAAAATCGCCAAATCGGTTTGCAAAGAACGAATGTTGGCACAAACATGACGGTCAAAATTCGGAATGCGCTCCCGCCAAACCGGCAACGCCTCGTAACGCATCCAATTTCTTAAAAAAGCTGTATCAGCGTTACTTTCATCTTCGATGTTCGGCAGGTTGCAGACAGCAGCGTAGTTTTCCAATTCTTTTCGGGAAAACGTCAGCAGCGGCCGCCAAATTTGCGTTTCCTCATCCAGCTTGCGCCATTGCGGCATAGCGGCAAGTGCTTTAATGCCGCCGCCGCGAACCGCCGCGAGCATGAATGTTTCAATTTGGTCATCCTGATGGTGCGCCAACGCGATGATGCCGGAGGGGTCGTCTGAAAACGCCTGATAACGCGCTTTCCGTGCAGCGGCTTCGATTCCCAAGCCGTCTTTTTTGACTTCAACTTTTACGCTTCTGAACGGCACATTCCATTCTTGGCATAAGCGTGTGCAAAACCCCAGCCAGTCATCCGCATTGCGGCTCAATCCGTGATGAACGTGCAAAGCGTGTACGTCCAATCCAAGCTCTTCCCGCAAACACACGAGCATATGCAGCAACACCACCGAATCCAAACCGCCGCTTAGTCCGACCATTACCGTACAACCATCTGGAAGCGAACGCGCCGAAAGCCGCATGGTTTCCAACAAACTGCGGCATTGAGGCGAAAGGTTTTCAGACGACGTCGGGTTCATATGGCGTAATCAATATTGTGTCGGCAAGGCAAGTTCTGAGAAATGAAAAAGCAGGCAGGGGGGCTTCTGCCTGCTTTTCTACACATTAATTGTTTACTTATCCGTAAACTTGCCGTAAGCCATAATCCGGTCGAAACGGCGCGACAGCAAATCCGCCATCGGCATATTTTGCGCTTCGCGCAACTCGGTTTCCAACACCGTTTTGACGTTTTTCATGGTCGTTTCAAAATCTCGGTGCGCGCCGCCCAAAGGCTCGCTGATTACGCTATCGATCAAATCCAACTCTTGCAGGCGTTTGGCGGTAATACCCAAGGCTTGCGCGGCATCTGCCGCTTTTTCGGCGGTTTTCCACAGAATAGACGCGCAGCCTTCCGGAGAAATAACCGAGTAAGTCGAATATTGCAGCATATTGACGTAATCGCCGACCGCAATCGCCAGCGCGCCGCCGGAACCGCCCTCACCGATGATAGTACACAAAACCGGCACACGCAGGCGGGTCAATTCGTACAGGTTGCGTCCGATGGCTTCGGACTGACCGCGCTCTTCCGCGCCGATACCCGGATACGCGCCCGGCGTATCGACAAAAGTCATCACGGGAATATTGAATTTCTCGGCGGTCTGCATCAGGCGCAACGCTTTACGGTAGCCTTCAGGGCGCGGCATACCGAAATTGCGGCGGATTTTTTCTTTGGTATCGCGGCCTTTTTGATGGCCGATAACCATCACGCTTTGTCCGTTGAAGCGCGCCAAACCGCCGACGATGGCATGGTCGTCTGAATAATGGCGGTCGCCGTGCAACTCTTCAAAATCGGTGAAAATGGCTTGAATGTAATCTAAGGTGTAAGGACGTTGGGGATGGCGTGAAACCTGCGAAATCTGAGCGGGCGTCAGCTTGTTGAAAATCGATTTGGTCAAGTCGTTGCTTTTCTTCTGCAATCTGGAGATTTCATCGGAAATATCGACGGCGGATTCGCCCTGCACAAAGCGCAACTCTTCGATTTTATTGGTTAATTCGGCGATGGGTTGTTCAAAATCCAAAAAAACTGGTTTCATAGGGTGAAGCTCTCGGTAGGGACGCTGCCGCTATCATACGCCAATCAGGCATATTTGGCAGCATTTCTCATTGAGGATATGCCGTGCAAAACGGCAGATAATCGGGCGGATGCCTTTTCAGACGACCTTTTGCGGATGATATAGTATATCTGCACTAAACAAATGAAGTGCCGTATCTTATGATAAACTTCCATTCAGTTCAATCATTTCAAACAGGCTATGAAAAACGAACACGACAATACAGCGATGCGGCTCGACAAATGGCTTTGGGCTGCGCGCTTTTTCAAAACCCGCGCGCTGGCTCAAAAACATATCGAATTGGGCAGGGTTCAGGTCAACGGCGCCAAAGTCAAAAACAGCAAAAACATCAGCGCAGGCGACATCATCGACCTGACGCTCAATTCACTGCCTTACAAAATCAAAGTATTGGCACTCAACCACCAGCGCCGCCCCGCCCCCGAAGCGCGTCAGCTTTATGAAGAAGACATGAAAACCGCCGCCGAACGCGAAGCGCAAAAACAGCTCGACCAAGCAAGCCGCATCAGCGCGGCGTATCCCGACGGCAGGCCGACCAAACGCGACCGCCGCCAACTCGACCGCATGAAGCGCGACAGCTGGTAGGGTTTTATAAATTCCGTTTCAACCGCGATGTACAGCAGAACGGATATATTTTTGAACCCCACCAAAAACAAGTCATCCGTTTTTATTATTTCACGCAACTGACTTGACGGTTTTACCCATCCGTTGTGTTGAGACTCCTGCCTGAAACCGCCGATTTCCGTAAAGTTGAAACGCATCAGAATCAGGTATAATCCATCCCTATTTCATTTTCAGACGACCTTGAGCCATTTAAGGATATCCCCATGAGCAAGAAACGCGTCCTCACCGGCGTAACCACCACCGGCATCCCGCATTTGGGCAACTACGTCGGTGCCATCCGCCCCGCCGTCCGCGCGGCGCAAAACCCCGATACCGAATCCTTCCTCTTCCTCGCCGACTACCACGGCATCATCAAATGCCACGAGCCGGAGATGATTCACCAATCCACCCAAGCCGTTGCCGCCACTTGGCTTGCCTGCGGACTCGACCCCGAACGCACCACCTTCTACCGCCAAAGCGACATTCCCGAAGTGATGGAATTGAACTGGATTCTGACCTGCATTACCGCCAAAGGTCTGATGAACCGCGCCCACGCCTACAAAGCCGCCGTGCAGGCAAACGCCGAAAACAATCAGGAAGACCCCGACCACGGCGTAGAAATGGGTCTGTACAGCTACCCCATCCTGATGACCGCCGACATTCTCATGTTCAACGCCAACGAAGTACCCGTCGGCCGCGACCAAATCCAACACGTCGAAATGGCGCGCGACATCGCCGGCCGCTTCAACCACCGCTTCAAAGAAGTCTTCACCCTGCCCGAAGTGAAAATCGACGAAAATGTCGAACTCTTGGTCGGCTTGGACGGACGCAAAATGTCCAAATCCTACGGCAACACCATTCCGCTTTGGGAAAACGACAAGAAAACCCAAAAATCGGTCAACAAAATCATCACCAACATGAAAGAGCCGGGCGAGCCGAAACAGCCCGACGAAAGCCCTTTGTTCGAAATCTACAAAGCCTTCTCCACGCCGTCTGAAACCGCAGCGTTCACACAAATGCTGGCCGAAGGCCTGGCATGGGGCGAAGCCAAAAAACTCTTGGCCGCCAAAATCAACGCCGAGCTGGCAGAACCGCGCGAACGCTACAACGCGCTGACCGCCAATCCTTCGCAAATCGAAGACATCCTGCAGGCAGGCGCAGCCAAAGCGCGCAAAGAAGCACGCGAACTGCTGGACCAAGTACGCGACGCCGTCGGCATCCGCCCATTGAAGTAAATCTCAAAAGGTCGTCTGAAAAAGCAGCCCGCTATTTTCAGACGACCTTTTCCTGTTTAAAACAAGGAATATCCGATGAAAGCCTTTCCGATTCTCTTATCCGCCCTCCTGCTTGCCGCCTGCGGCAAATCCGAAGCTCCTGCCGAGCCCGCCCAAAATGCCGCCGAAGCCGCGCCAAAGCCCGCGTTTAAAGTCAAATACATCGACAACAACGCCATCGCAGGCTTGGATTTAGGACAAAGCAGCGAAGGCAAAACCAACGACGGCAAAAAACAAATCAGCTATCCGATTAACGGCTTGTCCGAACAAAACGTCATCCAACTGATCGGCAACCACCCCAACGATTTGGAAGTCATCAGCGGCAAATGTATGGAAACCGGCAACAAAGGCGAGCCTTTGGGCTGGACTGAAAACGGCAAATGCCATGCCTTGTTTGCCAAACTGGTCGGCAACATCGCCGAAGACGGCGACAAACTAACCGGCTATCTCCTCTCCCACGCCGCCCTGCAACCCTATCAGGCAGGCAAAAGCGGTTATGCTGCCGTTCAAAACGGCCGCTACATCCTCGAACTCGACAGCGAAGGAATGTTCTACTTCCGCCGCCGCCACTATTGACCGAGCGGATGCCGCCCATGACCGTACACACCTTAATCCGCACCCTGCCTAAAGCCGAATTGCACGTCCATATCGAAGGCACGTTCGAGCCGGAATTGATGTTCGCCATCGCCGGGCGCAACGGCGTTTCCATTCCCTATGCGGATGTGGACGCCGTTCGCCACGCTTACGATTTTCACAACCTGCAATCCTTCCTCGATATTTACTACGCAGCGGCGGCGGTCTTGCTCCACGAACAGGATTTTTACGACCTGACCACCGCCTATTTCGCCCGTTGCCGCGAGGACAACGTCGTCCACACCGAAATCTTCTTCGACCCGCAAACCCATACCGCGCGCGGCGTACCGTTTGAAACCGTCATCAACGGCATTACCCGCGCCCGTCTGGAAGCGCAGGAAAAATGGGGTATTTCCAGCAGGCTGATTATGTGTTTCCTGCGGCATTTGAGCGAAGAATCCGCGTTTGAAACGCTTGCACAAGCGCAGCCTTTCAGACGACATATCGACGGCATCGGACTGGATTCGGGCGAACTCGGCAACCCGCCCTCGAAATTCGAGCGCGTCTTTGCCCAAGCCCGCTCGCAAGGTTTTCCCGCCGTCGCCCATGCCGGCGAAGAAGGCCCGCCCGAATACGTTTGGGAAGCGTTGGATTTGCTGAAAGTCGTCCGCATCGACCACGGCGTGCGCTCTGAAGAAGACGAACCGCTTATGCAGCGCCTGATTGCCGAGCAAATGCCCCTGACCGTCTGTCCATTGAGCAACCTCAAACTCAAAGTCGTCGGCGACCTGTCCCGGCACAACCTGCGCCGTATGCTTGAGCGCGGCGTATTGGTTACCGTCAATTCAGACGACCCCGCCTACTTCGGCGGCTACCTCAACCAAAATTTCATCGAACTTGCCGACGCATTGGATTTGAATGAAGCAGACATCCGCACCTTGTGCAAAAACTCGTTCAAAGCCTCGTTTTTAAACGAGGAAGAAAAAGTAAAACGGTACGCCGAAATCGACGGCATCCATGTTTAGACACAAAGCCGACCTGAAAAACAATCCGGTCGGCTTTGTTTTTATCTAAAAATGCAAATCCTCTAACCACAGTCAATTCCCTACCAAACCACTCAACTATCCGCCCGAAATCTGTTAAAATACCGACCTATCCTAATAAATACAGCATCAAAAGGCACACAATCATGGCTCTTTTGCAGATTTCCGAACCCGGCATGTCCGCCGCTCCGCATCAACACCGCCTCGCCGTCGGCATCGACTTGGGTACGACCAACAGCCTGGTTGCCACCGTCCGCAGCGGCAGCCCGGTCTGTCTGACCGATATGGACGGGCGCACCACCCTGCCCTCCGTCGTCCGCTACGGCGAAGGCGATGCCGTCGAAGTCGGCAAAGCCGCCCTTGCCGCCCAAAAAACCGACCCGCTGAACACCATCAGCTCCGCCAAACGCCTTATCGGCCGCACGCTTGCCGACCTCGCTCAGGACGCGCAATACCTGCCCTACCGGTTCACGCCCAACGAGCGCGTGGTCGAGTTGAACACCCGCCAAGGTGCTAAAACGCCTATCGAAGTGTCGTCTGAAATCCTCAAAGCCCTCAAATCGCGTGCCGAAGAAACATTAGGCGGCGATTTGGTTGGCGCCGTCATTACCGTTCCCGCCTATTTCGACGATGCCCAACGCCAAGCCACCAAAGATGCCGCGCGTTTGGCGGGCTTGAACGTCTTGCGCCTCCTTAACGAGCCGACCGCCGCCGCGATTGCCTACGGGCTGGACAACGCCTCAGAAGGCACGTTTGTCGTTTACGACTTGGGCGGCGGTACGTTCGACGTATCCGTATTGCAACTGACCAAAGGGCTGTTTGAAGTCAAAGCCACCGGCGGCAACAGCGCATTGGGCGGCGATGATTTCGACCACCGCCTGTTCTGCCACTTACTCGAACAAAACGACCTTTCCAAACTCAACGAGCGCGACAGCCAGCTTCTGCTTTCCCTTGTCCGCGCCGCCAAAGAACAATTAACCAACCAAACCGAAGCCGTCGTCGAAGCTACGCTTTCAGACGGCCGCAAAATCCATACCGTCATTACCCGCCAAGAATTTCACCACCTGACACAAAATCTGGTGCAAAAAACCATAGAACCGGTGAAACAAGCCCTGAAAGACGCAGGTGTGACCAAAGCCGACATCAAAGGCGTGATTATGGTCGGCGGTTCCACCCGTATGCTGCACGTCCAACAAGCAGTCGCCACCTTCTTCGGACAAACCCCGCTGAACAACCTCAACCCCGACGAAGTCGTCGCGCTCGGCGCCGCCATACAGGCGAACGTCCTTGCCGGCAACAAAACCGACGGCGAATGGCTGCTGCTGGACGTTACCCCCTTGTCGCTCGGTTTGGAAACCTACGGCGGACTCGCCGAAAAAATCATCCCGCGCAATTCCACCATCCCCACCGCGCGCGCGCAGGATTTCACCACCTTCAAAGACGGTCAAACCGCCATGACGATACACGTCGTACAAGGCGAGCGCGAACTCGTTTCCGACTGCCGCAGCCTTGCCAAATTCACCCTGCGCGGCATTCCACCCATGGCCGCAGGCGCAGCGCGTATCCGCGTGACCTTCCAAGTTGATGCCGACGGCTTGCTGTCCGTTTCCGCACAAGAACAAAGCACCGGCGTACAGGCGCAAATCGAAGTCAAACCTTCCTACGGCTTGGACGACGACACCATTACCCAAATGCTCAAAGACAGCATGAGTAACGCCGCCGAAGACATGGCGGCACGCGCACGCGCCGAAGCCGTGGTCGAAGCCGAAAGCCTGACCGACGCCGTCAACGCCGCCCTCGAGTTGGATAGCGATTTGCTGGATGCCGAAGAGCTTGCACAAATCCAGCAAGACATCGCCGATTTGCAAGGTCGTCTGAAAGACGGCAACGCCGAAGACATCCGCGCCGCCGTCGCCAAACTCAGCCGCAGCACCGACAACTTTGCCGCCAAACGCATGAACCGCAACATCCAACGTGCGCTGACAGGGCAAAGTGTGGACGATATTTGACGGCAAACAGTTTCAGACGACCTCGAAAGACACAAAGGTCGTCTGAAAAAATTTAAACACTATTTTTCAGACGACCCCATCCCATGCAAAACCCCTCCATCCCCCAAGACTGGAACGTCTATTTCAGCCGCATTGGCGACGCCCCCGCCGCCTTACGCATCAACCTTGTCTTAATCGAAGTCGCGCCGCTGGCAGAGTATCCGCAGCATGTGCGCGTCAGTATGAAATTGGAACAAACCAACGAACACGGCTTCCCGACGCCCGAAGAAAGCGAAGCGGTTTACGACCTCGAAGACCAAATCGACCGACTGGCGGGCAACGACAACATTCCCGCAGGCATAGTCACCACAAACGGCGCGGCAAATTGGCATTTTTACAGCCGCGATGCCGAAACCTTCGCCCAAGCCTGCCGTACCTTGCTGACACAAAACGACCGCGTTTGCGACATCACAATCAGCGAAGATGCCGAATGGTCGTTTTATCAAGAATTCCTGTATCCGGACAGCTACGAGTTGCAAGCCATCCGCAACGAGCAGGTTTTACGCCGCTTCCGACAAGACGGCGACCGCCTCGATAAGCCCCGCCCCATCGACCACTGGCTGTTTTTCCACACCGAAGCAGACCTGAACGCCGCAGCCGCCAAAGTCGGCACATTAGGCTATACCGTCAGCGACAGCGGCCGCATCGAGCAGGAAGAAGACCATCCGAGCTACCGCCTGCAACTTTCCAAAAACGCCCCGCTTACCGACATCGACAACGACACATGGGCGTTGATTGATATCGCCCAAGAAAACAACGGCGAATACGACGGCTGGGGCAGCATATTAGTCCAATAAAGCATCAGGTCGTCTGAAAACACACCGGCAGCCCCGTTCAGACGACCCGTATCCACTTTGACCTTAGGAGAATCCCATGAGCGAATCCATTGTTTACGGCATCGATCAGGAAAATGAACTCATGAACCGCGCCTTCGAACAGGCACGTTCCACATTCAAATATTTCTGGCGCGAGCTGTATTGGGAAAACCGCCGCATCATACCCGCCTTGGATTTTGCCATGGTCAAAGTGCCTTTTTTCCAAGACAGCGAAGACGGCGAAATTTGTGAACATATGTGGATAAACGACATCTACTTCGACGGCCTCCACATTTACGGCACGCTGGTCAACGAACCCAACGACCTGACCAATGTAGAACAAGGCGAAAGCGTTTGCGTTCCGGTTGACGATATCAGCGACTGGATGTTCCTGTGTAACGGCATCCCCTACGGCGGCTTCACCGTACAGGCAGTCCGCATCCAAATGACGCCGCAAGAGCGCGCAGAACACGATGCCGCATGGGGAATCGACTTTGGCGATCCCGAAGAAGTCTTGCTGGTTTACGAAGAAAAAGAACACCCCGAAAATCTGGACGAACATCCGATGTGTCGAAACTGTCTGAACGACTTCCGCCAACAGCTGGCACAAAACCCGGATTACCTGCGCGAGCAAGACGAAGACGGCTACACACCGCTCCATCACGAAGCCATCGCAGGCAACGCACCCCTGGTCAAAGCCATGCTCGAATTGGGTGCAGACCCGGCCGCCACCACGCAAGAAGGACTGACCGCCCTAGACTTTGCCCGCCTTATGGACTGGCAAAACGTCATCGAGATACTCGAACCACGCCACTAAACCATAGGTCGTCTGAAAACCGAAACACACTTTCAGACGACCTGTGCATTGATGAAATGAAGCCGTCTAAAAAAGAAAAAACAGTAAAAAATGTCTAATCGATTTCGACTAATAATACTGAGAATACTAAGTGTCGTTTGGTTTCTCGTTTGGCGATTGACCGTATCTATTCTAGTCGGAAACGCTGTGTTTCATTTTTTACCACCCGAACGCGAAACTTATACTCAAGACAGCAAAGTAAACCCCTCGTTTCAAATACCCGTTCTCACAACAGGCAGCAATAGTTGTACCGTGAAACGATGGGATGAGTTCAACGCTGATAAGGACAAGATTTGCACAAAAAGCCTTAAAGACCTGAATTGCCTCCCGCATACGAAAAGCGGTTGTGATTTCAAACAGGTAAATTCTCAAGAATACAAGTTCATTTTTTATGATTTATTTAAAACACAAACCAATCACTACCGTTTGACAGAAGGACATGTAGAACCTTTATCTTATACATTAGATACACTTGACCGACGACTATCAGCAGGAATAAAAGCTACCTTAATTGTCTTACTCTTAACCTTAGCGCCTCCTTTTTACCGCCTGTGGCGACGCGACAGAAAAATTCAGGCAGCAGCCAAGAAAGCAAGAATGGCTGCACAACGTAAGGACTGACCACACTAAGCGTCATACACATCCTTAACCGGCAAAACATTATTGAGATATTTGAACCACGCCACTAAACAATAGGTCGTCTGAAAAGAAAGAATAGTAAAAATGTCCGATCGATTTCAATTAATCATACCGACAATACTGAAATTCATTTGGGCCCTTGTTTGGCGGCTGACCGTCTCTATTTCGGTCGGAAAGACCGTATCTCATTTTTTACCACCCGAACACGAAACTTACACTCAAGGCAGCAAAATAAACGCCTTGTTTCAAATCGCCGTTCGCCCAACTGATGACAGTAGTTGTGCAGTGAAACCATGGAATGAGTTCAATGCCGAGCAGGATAAAGTGTGTACGTACCGCCCTGATCAAAATGATTGCTACGTAAATTCGAAAATCACTTGCAATGTAAAACGTATCAGTACTGAAGAATACGAACTCATTTATACTGACCCCTTCTTCACAGAGGAAAGAACCAGTCATTACCGTATAACTGAAGGTCGTGTAGAACCTTGTCTTTTACCTTCGACTCATCCTCACGCAGATTTGAAGCAGGACTACTAGCCGGCATCTTCACCCTTCTTCTGACTTTAGTACCGCTACTTTACTGTACGTGGCGACGCCGTAGAAAAATTCAGGCGGCAGCCAAGAAAGCAAGAATGACCGAACAACATAAAGACTGACCATACTCAATGCCGCACACCTTCTTGACCGACAAACAGTCATCAAGATATTTGAACCACCCGACTAAACAAAAGGTCGTCTGAAAACCAAGATACAATTTCAGACGACCTTCAGGCTACCGAACATGAGACTCTGGCACCAAACCCTCATCCCCCTGCTCCCCCGCGCCCAGCTTTTAGGGCAACACCGCGAATGCGCCGCCTTACGCGGAGCAGGCTGGGGCAGGCCGCACACGACGGTAAACTACGTCTTCACCCATTCGCCTGACAAACTCTATCTGTATCACGCGCTGATTATGGAAGAAATGGAAAAACGCGGCTACAAACCCGATCCGTTGTGGAAAGACCCGCTGTACCGCGGCAAAGCGGTTGCCCCTTATGCCGCACACGATACCGAAACCGCCGATTCGCCGATTTACCCCGAACACGATGATGCTTATCTGAACGAATGTCTGGAAAATTTAAAAAACAAAGGCATCGTGTTATAAACGGTTTCAGACGACCCCTTCATCACAAAAGGTCGTCTGAAATATAGTGGATTAACTTTAAACCAGTACGGCGTTGCCTCGCCTTAGCTCAAAGAGAACGATTCTCTAAGGTGCTGAAGCACCAAGTGAATCGGTTCCGTACTATCTGTACTGTCTGCGGCTTCGTCGCCTTGTCCTGATTTAAATTTAATCCACTATAATGACCAACCCAGCACGAGCAAACCATGAACAAACTTACAAATCTCCCGTTCAAGGAAAAAGTCAACGAACTCAATGAAAATCTCATTGCTTTTGCAGAACCGGAAACTGTATTCTGTGAAAAACAGCCATGGCTAAAAAATCATTTCCTACCCATGATGAGTATAGATTTGGGAGAATTTAAAACAGAATGGAGTGGCACAATCGTCCATCTTATCAACCCAATCGAACCTTATGAATACTATATAGGTGGCTTCACACCCGCTTACCACAATGAATTTATTGGTGAAAACTGGCTGGCTTTCCGTTTGACAGACGATAACAAATATGAATTTTTGGGAGAAGAAGGCTATTTCACCCGTAGTCCTCAATACAGAGAGAACTTAAAACAAATACTTTGCGCCGATTTCGATCCCAATGCTTTTGAAAACAAAGACATTCTGGAAAAGTGTAAAGAAGAGTTTTATCAAGAAGCACTGAAGTATTTCGATGAATCTGTTCAAATCTATCAAGAGAACAAATCAGATTTTGAAAAACGAGAGGGGCTGTATGGCGACGAGCCTTACGACAATGCCTATTCTGGTCTATATCTTGATAGATTAGGCGGAGTGATTAAAGGTGGAAATTGGGTAGATACTAGTCCCATTCCTCCCGCCTTCACTCTAAAAGAAGACAAGGATTGGAACGTATTCATAGAATACCAGGGCAATCCTTTCTACCATATTGCCTCATCCTCAGGATATAAATATTCCAACGGAGCAGATGACGTAATTCTGCTCTACGAACCCGTCAGCCGGATTGCATTATTTACATTCGAATGGACATAGAACACAGAATATTGTTAAACCCCACCATTATCAAACCACTCAATTACAAGAGACAATAAAAATGCCAAAAATTACCGTACTCCCACACGCGACATTATGCCCCGAAGGCGCGGTTATCGAAGACGCACCGGAAGGTCAAACCGTCCTTGACGTATTACTCGACCACGATATCGAAGTCGATCACGCCTGTGAAAAATCCTGCGCCTGCACAACCTGTCACGTCATCATCCGCAAAGGTTTTGACAGCTTGGAAGAACCGAGCGAACTGGAAGAAGACCTGCTCGACCAGGCATGGGGCTTGGAAGCCGACTCGCGCCTGAGCTGTCAGGCGGTGGTTGCCGACGAAGACTTAGTGGTCGAAATCCCCAAATACACCATCAACCACGCACGCGAAGATCATTGATGCAAAGAGGTCGTCTGAAACGGATACAGCAATGTTCAGACGACCCCTGCCAAATTTTGAGCAAACAAAAAGTCGTCTGAAGCTGCCTTACCGACCGTTTTCAGACGACCTTCCTTCAAATCGCTGCCAAATCGTTTATTTGGAACGTGGAACGACAAACCTTAAGCGGGATACTTTCATCGAAGCGACGGTTTGCGCAACAGGGTAATTTTCCACTCTGCCTTTAGCGTTCAGCATACTGAGGCTGCTGCCATGACGGGTAATGATGCTCTTAGGTTCGGGCTTCGGTGCCGGTTCGTTTTTTGTTGCAGTTGTGACGGATTTCGGCGGCTCGGGGACATATCCCGCCAAGCCGAAGCGTTTGATGATTTCGTTTGCGGCATCCATATAACGCTGTTTTACTTCTTCGTTTTCCACCGCCATATCGTCAAGCGCCACAGACACGTCGTTGCCGCAGCCGACAATGCGTTCCGCAATACGCGAATACACCATCCAGCGTTTCAAACGCAAAGCACCCGCATCTTCGTCCGGCGCGGCGGCATCCAAAGCAATCATGCCGTAACGCTTGCCATAACGGAGGCGCAGCGAAAGCCGCTTCAGCCCCTCGCTCTCGTCCAGCATCTGATAAAGCTCGCGGATAAGCAGCAGCAATCGGTCGAACACCCCCGCTTTGGCAAGATAATTAGGATCATCGGAGGCGAGCGCGTAAATAAGTTTGGATAATTTGGCATTGAGTGCGTTGTTCATCGATTTTCCTGTTATTCATACTATAATGGATTTCTTTAAGAACCATTCCAAATGATTTGGTTGCATGACAAAGTGTAAATTTTCCTTAGTGAAAGTCAGAAAAATGTATTAACGTACGCCTTGAAAATATTACATAGGAAAATACCATATGCGATTTCGGACGCATTGATCATTTCCGATACGAATTTTCCCCAAAGCATTAACACCTAAACAAGCCATCCCGAATCAAACCATTCGGACACGCCAAAAGGAACGACATCATGAAATGGACAGACACCCAACGCATCGCCGAGGAACTCTACGACCTGCACGGCGACAGCATCGACCCGAAAACCGTTCGCTTCACCCAACTGCGCGACCTGATTATGGCGCTGCCCGACTTCGACGACGATCCCGCACGCTGCGGCGAACGTATCCTCGAAGCCGTACAACAGGCATGGATTGAAGAGGCTGAGTGAGGCAACATCATTTGCAAGCTAAAAACCAAGACGTCGTCTGAAAATTTTTCAGACGACGTTTGAATGGGTTGATAGCCAACTCAAGCGCAAAACATCTTATTGCTTTTGCTTTACCAACAAGAATACAAGCCATTGAAATCCATTTAATTTCAAGATATTCACACACATCAGAATATGTATTTTCTCGCCGGCTTGCCCTCATACCAATAGAGACAAGCATAATGGCAGCCACATTAAAATAATTCATAAACTTTCTGAAAATTTTGAATTTGACTCATACAAAAGGCAAATTTATCATACAAGCCTGAAAACGTTTAAAAAAGACAACCGAGGTACACAGCAAATGAGTTACGCAAAAGAAATCAATGCGTTAAACAACAGCCTTTCCGACTTGAAAGGCGACATCAACGTTTCGTTCGAATTTTTCCCGCCGAAAAACGAACAAATGGAAACCATGCTGTGGGACTCCATCCATCGCCTGCAAACCCTGCATCCCAAATTCGTTTCCGTAACTTACGGCGCAAACTCCGGCGAACGCGACCGTACGCACAGCATCGTCAAACGCATCCAACAGGAAACCGGCTTGGAAGCCGCGCCACATCTGACCGGCATCGACGCCTCTCCCGACGAATTGCGCCAAATCGCCAAAGACTATTGGGACAGCGGCATCCGCCGTATTGTCGCCCTGCGCGGCGACGAGCCGCCCGGTTATGAGAAAAAACCGTTTTATGCCGAAGATTTGGTCAAACTCCTGCGCTCTGTCGCCGACTTCGACATCTCCGTAGCGGCATACCCTGAAGTGCATCCCGAAGCGAAATCTGCACAAGCCGACCTGATTAATCTGAAGCGCAAAATCGATGCGGGCGCAAACCATGTCATCACCCAATTCTTCTTCGACGTAGAACGCTACCTGCGCTTCCGCGACCGCTGCGTAATGTTGGGCATCGACGTCGAAATCGTTCCCGGCATCCTGCCTGTTACCAACTTCAAGCAACTCGGCAAAATGGCGCAAGTAACCAACGTCAAAATCCCGAAATGGCTGTCGCAAATGTATGAAGGCTTGGACGACGACCAAGCAACGCGCAATCTGGTGGCGGCAAGTATCGCCATCGACATGGTCAAAGTCCTGTCCCGCGAAGGCGTGAAAGATTTCCACTTCTACACGCTCAACCGCAGCGAGCTGACTTACGCCATCTGCCATATTTTAGGCGTGCGTCCTTAAAGCCGAAAACGGTTTCAGACGACCTCATAGGTCGTCTGAAAAACAAAACGCCGCCCCATCCGCCCTATTCTGATTTACAATACCGACCGATTCGGATTGAACCGGTCCTTACAAAATCCAACTGGAGAGTTCAACATGACAACATTACATTTCTCAGGCTTCCCGCGTGTCGGCGCCTTCCGTGAATTGAAATTCGCCCAAGAAAAATACTGGCGCAAAGAAATCAGCGAACAAGAGCTGCTCGACGTCGCCAAAGACCTGCGCGAGAAAAACTGGAAACACCAAGCCGCTGCCAACGCCGATTACGTTGCCGTAGGCGATTTCACTTTCTACGACCACATCCTCGACCTGCAAGTCGCTACCGGTGCGATTCCCGCCCGTTTCGGCTTCGACAGCCAAAACCTGTCTTTGGAACAATTCTTCCAACTGGCGCGCGGCAACAAAGACCAATTCGCCATCGAGATGACCAAATGGTTCGACACCAACTATCACTACTTGGTGCCTGAATTCCACTCCGATACCGAATTCAAAGCGAACGCCAAACACTACGTTCAACAACTGAAAGAAGCCCAAGCCCTCGGTCTGAAAGCCAAACCGACCATCGTCGGCCCGCTGACCTTCCTGTGGGTCGGTAAAGAAAAAGGCGCAGTCGAATTCAACCGCCTGAGCCTGTTGCAAAAACTGCTGCCCGTTTACGTTGAAATCCTGAATGCTTTGGTTGAAGCCGGTGCCGAATGGATTCAAATCGACGAGCCTGCTTTGGCTGTTGACCTGCCTAAAGAATGGGTGGAAGCCTACAAAGACGTTTACGCCACTTTGAGCAAAGTAAACGCCAAAATCCTGTTGAGCACTTACTTCGGTTCCGTTGCCGAACACGCCGCATTGCTGAAAGCCCTGCCCGTTGACGGTCTGCACATCGACTTGGTACGCGCGCCTGAGCAACTGGAAGCTTTCGCCGACTACGACAAAGTCCTGTCTGCCGGCGTTATCGACGGCCGCAACATCTGGCGCGCCAACCTGAACAAAGTTTTGGAAACTGTCGAGCCCCTGAAAGCCAAACTAGGCGACCGTTTGTGGATTTCCAGCTCTTGCTCGCTGTTGCACACCCCATTTGACTTGTCAGTTGAAGAAAAACTGAAAGCCAACAAACCCGACCTCTACTCTTGGTTGGCATTTACCCTGCAAAAAACCCAAGAATTGCGCGTTCTGAAAGCCGCATTGAACGAAGGTCGTGATTCCGTTGCCGAAGAACTGGCTGCCAGCCAAGCTGCTGCCGACTCCCGTGCCAACAGCAGCGAAATCCACCGCGCAGACGTTGCCAAACGCCTGGCCGATTTGCCTGCCAACGCAGACCAACGCAAATCTCCGTTTGCCGACCGTATCAAAGCGCAACAAGCATGGTTGAACCTGCCTCTGCTGCCGACTACCAACATCGGTTCTTTCCCACAAACCACCGAAATCCGCCAAGCACGCGCAGCCTTCAAAAAAGGCGAACTGTCTGCCGCCGATTACGAAGCCGCGATGAAAAAAGAAATCGCCTTGGTGGTTGAAGAGCAAGAAAAACTGGACTTGGACGTACTGGTACACGGCGAAGCCGAGCGTAACGACATGGTCGAATACTTCGGCGAACTGTTGAGCGGTTTTGCATTCACCCAATACGGCTGGGTACAAAGCTACGGCTCACGCTGCGTTAAACCACCTATTATCTTCGGTGACGTAAGCCGTCCTGAAGCCATGACTGTCGCTTGGTCTACTTACGCTCAAAGCCTGACCAAACGCCCGATGAAAGGCATGTTGACCGGCCCTGTAACCATTCTGCAATGGTCTTTCGTCCGCAACGATATTCCTCGCGCTACCGTGTGCAAACAAATCGCACTGGCTCTGAACGACGAAGTATTGGATCTGGAAAAAGCAGGCATCAAAGTCATCCAAATCGACGAACCTGCCATCCGCGAAGGTCTGCCTTTGAAACGCGCCGATTGGGATGCCTACCTGAACTGGGCCGGCGAATCCTTCCGCCTGTCCTCCAGCGGTTGCGAAGACAGCACACAAATCCACACCCATATGTGCTACTCCGAGTTCAACGACATCCTGCCTGCCATCGCAGCTATGGACGCCGACGTCATCACCATCGAGACCTCACGTTCCGACATGGAACTCTTGACCGCGTTCGGCGAATTCAAATACCCGAACGACATCGGCCCGGGCGTTTACGACATCCACAGCCCGCGCGTACCGACAGAAGCCGAAGTGGAACACCTGTTACGCAAAGCCATCGAAGTCGTACCGGTTGAACGCCTGTGGGTGAACCCGGACTGCGGTCTGAAAACACGCGGTTGGAAAGAAACTCTGGAACAACTCCAAGTGATGATGAACGTTACCCACAAACTGCGTGCCGAATTGGCCAAATAAGTTTGAACTAGCGTAGTCAAAAGGTCGTCTGAAAATTTTCAGACGACCTTTTTGCCAAATTAATATTTCATTTTTCCATCAAGCTGAGCCTCTGTAGCCTATCCTCCCTATTGTCTTCCACAATAATCTTTTATGACTAATGGGCAAAATAATTTATTTGGGGTATAATTACACGAAACTAAATTAAAACAGCGGCTAACTGTATCTACTCACAAACAGCAAAATCCGCATATATAGTGGATTAAATTTAAATCAGGACAAGGCGACGAAGCAGCAGACAGTACAGATAGTACGGAACCGATTCACTTGGTGCTTCAGCACCTTAGA
>CAUSKT010000009.1:0-46883 GCA_963532335.1 uncultured Neisseria sp.
TGAGGTCGTCTGAAAGCTATTGATTAATGATGTTTGAACACCAGCACGCCCGACTCCGATACAAACCCGTCCAGCGGCAGGTCGTGCGGTTCGCGCGGCAGCGTGTCAACCAGTTGGCAAGCGAAGCCTACGCCTATGGTTTTTGCCTGTAAACGGTATTTCATCGCCGCGAGCGTCGCATCGTAATAGCCGCCAGCCTGCCCCAAGCGGTAGCCTTCGCGGTCCATGCCGACAATCGGGACAAACAATATCGATAAACCGTGTACGCGGATTTTGCGTCCCGAAAACTGCGGTACATGCAGCTTCGCCCTGCCTCGTTTGCGTTCTTGTTTCGCCCCATCGGCAGGATAGGGCGTGAACCACATCCGCCGCGAATGCGGTTCGATATAAGGCAGATAGAGTTTGGCGCCGCGTTTTTGTGCCGCACGCACAAAGCCGTCCAGCCGCAGCTCGCTGCCCATCGGCCAATACACGCCGATCTTCTGCCCCTTCTTGATATAACGTTTGAGCAGGCGGTTAACCGTTTGCCCCGCCGCCAACCGTCCTTTATGCCCCATCTGCGCGCGGGCGCGGCGCAATTCTCGGCGCAGGGCGTGTTTTTCCTCATTCCTCATTTCAGGCGACCTTTTGAGTGTTGTTGTAGAATACGGCGATTATAAACGCTCCGTTAACATCAAAACAGGATTCCGCCATGTGGCATATCGTCCTTATCGGCTACCTCTTCGTCGCCGTCATGTATTCCGCCGCCCAGCCCAGCATCGCGCGCGCTTTGATTTATTTGGTTTTTTGGGTAGTCCTGCCCGTCGCGTTTACCGTTTTCACCGTTACCATCCGCCGCCGCAACCGCCTGATGAAGCAGCAGGAAAAAGAAGCATTCGAACAAAGCCGCCGCGCAGCCGGACAAGAAGGCGGCAAACACGATGGCAGTGTATAAAATCCCTTTTCAGACGGCCTCTTATCCGCTATAATCCATCAGTTTTCCATTTCGGAAACACTCTTTTATTTTTTAAAACTTATGCCCACTTTCGCCGAAGGGTGCTTGACAATAGGCGCAGCCTATCAAGTTCTATGCGATTGAATGTGTGCTCTTAACCCTTTCAAGGAAATAAAATGTCTCAAATTACTATGCGTCAGATGATTGAAGCCGGCGTTCACTTCGGCCACCAAACCCGTTTCTGGAACCCGAAAATGGCACAATACATTTTCGGTGCACGCAATAAAATCCACATCGTCAACCTGGAAAAAACCCTGCCGATGTTCCAAGAAGCGCAAGAAGCCGTACGCCGTCTGGTTGCCAACAAAGGTACCGTGCTGTTCGTTGGCACCAAA
Source organism: uncultured Neisseria sp. (assembly GCA_963532335.1). GTDB lineage: Bacteria > Pseudomonadota > Gammaproteobacteria > Burkholderiales > Neisseriaceae > Neisseria. The sequence goes on from CAUSKT010000009.1 coordinate 1,330, forward strand.
CGTCAAGCGCGTGAAATCATCCGCGAAGAAGCTACCCGCGCCGGTATGCCTTTCGTCGATCACCGTTGGTTGGGCGGCATGCTGACCAACTACAAAACCGTTAAGCAATCCATCAAACGCCTGGAAGAAAAAACCGCTGCTTTGGAAAACGCTGCCGAAGGCGGTTTCAACAAAAAAGAAATTCTGGAAATGCAACGCGACGTTGAAAAACTGGAACGTTCTTTGGGCGGTATCAAAAACATGAAAGGCCTGCCTGACGCGATTTTCGTTATCGACACCGGCTACCAAAAAGGTACTCTGGTCGAGGCTGAAAAACTGGGCATCCCCGTTATCGCCGTAGTCGATACCAACAACAGCCCTGACGGCGTGAAATACGTCATCCCCGGTAACGACGACTCCGCCAAAGCCATCCGCCTGTACTGCCGCGGCATTGCCGACGCAGTTTTGGAAGGCAAAAACCAAGCGCTGCAAGAAACCGTAGCCGCTGCCCAAGAAGCTGCCGCCGAGTAATCCGGCAAACCGAAGAGGGGCGTTATGCCCCTTTTCTCAAATCCCGTTCTGAAAAGCCTTTTCAGACGACCCCATTCCCAAACACGGATATCCCGTGTTTCCCCAAAATCTAGGAGATTCAAAATGGCAGAAATTACTGCAAAAATGGTTGCCGACCTGCGCGCCGCTACCGGCCTGGGCATGATGGAATGCAAAAAAGCCTTGGTTGAAGCCGAAGGCAACTTCGAAAAAGCCGAAGAAATCCTGCGCATCAAATCCGGCGCGAAAGCCGGCAAACTGGCCGGCCGTACCGCTGCCGAAGGCGTATTGGCTTATGCCATCAACGGCAATGTCGGCGCATTGGTTGAAGTAAACTGCGAAACCGACTTCGTTGCCAAAGACGCAGGCTTCGTAGAATTCGCCAACTTCGTTGCGAAAACCGCTGCCGAGAAAAAACCGGCTACCGTTGAAGAACTGAGCGAACTGGTTGAAGCAGAACGCAAAGCCATCATCGCCAAATTGGGCGAGAACATGTCTGTCCGCCGCTTCCAAGTGATCGACACCGCCAACCAACTGGTTGCCTACATCCACGGCGCATTGGCTACCGAAGGCGTATTGGTTGAGTTCAAAGGCTCTGAAGACGTAGCGCGTAAAATCGGTATGCACATCGTTGCCGCCAAACCGCAATGCGTAACCGAAGCCGAAGTAGATGCCGAAACCATCGAAAAAGAACGCCACATCTACACTGAGCAAGCCATCGCTTCCGGCAAACCTGCCGACATCGCCGCTAAAATGGTTGAAGGCCGTATCCGCAAATTCTTGGCCGAAATCACCCTGAACGGCCAAGCATTCGTAATGAACCCTGACCAAACCGTTGCCCAATTCGCTAAAGAAAACGGCACCGAAATCATCAGCTTCGTCCGCTACAAAGTAGGCGACGGCATCGAAAAAGCCGTTGTCGACTACGCAGCCGAAGTTGCCGCTGCTGCTAAAGTGTAAGGCAGAAATGAAAAAGAAAGCACCTGGATTCCAAACGAATCAGGGTGCTTTTTTTTGAGAGTTACACTGTTTAAAATACTGTCGAACAGAAAATATTTCATCATAATCAACACATAATAATTTATCCAAACCCATACACCCACGGAAAACGCGTTACCCTGTCAGCCAAACATCCCGAAAGGTCGTCTGAAAATCAAACGCCCTTTCCCCGAATTGAAGCAGCGCCACAGGGTGAACTGATCATTTGGAACGAGTCGGTTTTTGGTACGGAAAACGGCAGATTCAAGGCAAAAAGCGCAGCAAGATTGGACATCTTGCGAGTATTTTTAACGCAGAATATGCCGTTTTACGGAGCAAAATACCACCGTTATCGAATGGTCAGTTTGCCCTGCATAACGAGCGCTATCCACCCAAAGAAAGCAAGGTATCCCATGACACAGCAAATCAAATACAAACGCGTATTACTGAAACTCTCCGGCGAATCCCTGATGGGTTCCGATCCTTTCGGCATCAATCACGACACCATCGTCCAAACCGTCGGTGAAATCGCCGAAATCGTCAAAATGGGCGTACAAGTCGGCATCGTTGTCGGCGGCGGCAACATCTTCCGCGGCGTATCCGCCCAAGCAGGCAGTATGGACCGCGCCACAGCCGACTACATGGGCATGATGGCGACCGTCATGAACGCCCTTGCCCTCAAAGATGCCTTCGAAACCCTCGGCATCAAAGCGCGCGTGCAATCCGCGCTTTCCATGCAGCAAATCGCCGAAACCTACGCCCGCCCCAAAGCCATCCAATACCTCGAAGAAGGCAAAGTCGTCATCTTCGCCGCCGGTACGGGCAACCCCTTCTTCACCACCGACACCGCCGCCGCCCTGCGCGGAGCCGAAATGAACTGCGACGTCATGCTCAAAGCCACCAACGTGGACGGCGTTTATACCGCAGACCCGAAAAAAGACCCGTCCGCTACACGCTACGAAACCATTACCTTTGACGAAGCCTTGAACAAAAACCTCAAAGTCATGGATGCGACTGCCTTCGCCCTCTGCCGCGAACGAAAACTCAACATCGTCGTCTTCGGCATCGCCAAACAAGGCTCGCTCAAACGCGTCATTACCGGCGAAGACGAAGGCACGCTGGTTCACTGCTGATTCCTATCGGGCAATAATTGAAGTGATTTGATAAAGCAACAGGTCGTCTGAAAACCCGAAAATAGGTTTTCAGACGACCTTTTTGATGGTGGGCAACATAAGGAACAGGCAACGAAGCAGGGGGTGTTCATCCGCTATATGTTTGCCTGTTGGAATACCGATTTGCCTAGATTTGTATATTCTGTCGTACAATACGCGCTTTCAGACGACGTCTGGACTTTTGAAGGAATAAAACGGATGAACTTGTTAGGGGCTTTGGCCAAGGTCGGCAGTTTGACGATGGTGTCGCGCATACTTGGATTTTTGCGCGATACGGTGATTGCCCGAGCGTTTGGTGCAGGTATGGCGACCGACGCCTTTTTTGTGGCGTTCAAACTGCCCAACCTGTTGCGCCGCGTATTTGCGGAAGGGGCGTTTGCCCAGGCTTTCGTGCCGATTTTGGCGGAGTATAAGGAAACGCGTTCAAAAGAAGCGACGGAGGCTTTTATCCGCCATGTGGCGGGGATGCTGTCGTTTGTCCTGGTGATCGTTACCGCGCTGGGTATTCTTGCCGCGCCTTGGATCATTTGGGCCTCTGCGCCCGGCTTTGCCGAGGATGCGGACAAATTCCAGCTTTCTATCAATTTGCTGCGGATTACGTTTCCTTATATCTTATTGATTTCATTGTCTTCTTTTGTCGGTTCGATACTGAATTCTTATCATAAGTTCAGCATTCCCGCGTTTACGCCGACGTTTTTGAATATTTCTTTTATCGTCTTTTCTCTGTATTTCATACCGTATTTTGATCCGCCCGTTACCGCGCTGGCTTGGGCAGTTTTTGTCGGCGGGATTTTGCAGCTCGGCTTCCAACTGCCTTGGCTGGCGAAACTGGGTTTTTTGAAACTGCCTAAGCTGAATTTTCAAGATAGGGCGGTCAACCGCGTGATGAAACAGATGGCGCCTGCGATTTTGGGTGTGAGCGTGGCGCAGATTTCTTTGGTGATCAACACGATTTTCGCTTCTTATCTGCAATCGGGCAGCGTTTCGTGGATGTATTACGCCGACCGCCTGATGGAGCTGCCCAGCGGTGTTTTGGGTGCGGCGCTCGGTACGATTTTGCTGCCGACTTTGTCCAAGCATGCAGCCAATCAGAATACAGAGCAGTTTTCCGGACTGCTCGACTGGGGTTTGCGTCTGTGTATGCTGCTGACCCTGCCGGCGGCGGTCGGGTTGGCAGTATTGTCGTTCCCGTTGGTGGCAACGCTGTTTATGTACCGCGAATTTACGCTGTTTGACGCGCAGATGACGCAACATGCGCTGATTGCCTACTCTTTCGGTTTAATCGGCTTAATCATGATTAAAGTGTTGGCACCCGGTTTCTATGCACGGCAAAACATCAAAACGCCCGTCAAAATCGCCATCTTTACGCTCGTCTGCACGCAGTTGATGAACCTCGCCTTTGTCGGCCCTCTGAAACACGTCGGGCTTTCGCTTGCCATCGGTTTGGGCGCGTGTATCAATGCGGGATTGTTGTTCTTCCTTTTGTGTAAACACGGTATTTACCAACCCGGTAAAGGGTGGAGGAGTTTCCTAAGTAAAATGCTGCTGTCGCTTGTCGTGATGGGCGGCGGGCTGTGGGCTGCGCAGACTTACCTGCCGTTTGAGTGGGTGCATGTCGGCGGTTTGCGTAAAGCGGGGCAGTTGTGCATCTTGGTTGCGATAGGCGGCGGTTTGTATTTCGTGTCGCTGGCTGCGCTGGGTTTCCGACCGAGAGATTTCAAACGGGTGGAAGCACATTAGAGGGTGTTGAAACGTTCAAAAGGTCGTCTGAAAACCTATATCCAAGGTTTTCAGACGACCTTTTTTCATAACGGCAAACTTACGCAACTGCAGGGGCAACGGCTTTCACATAATTCAGCGCGATAAACTGCTTTTCGGGATTAAGCTCGGTGATTTTGAGCAGGACTTGCGATTTGGGCAGCGCGTCGAACGGGATGCCGGTGGCGCGGGTTACCAGCGGCAGGCCTTCGATGCGGACGAGGTCTTCTTTGAGGATGGTCGCAGTCAGCTCGTTTGTGCCTTGTTGTTGCAGATACACGAGGCTCCAGTAGGCTTCCATCTGCCGTTGGAAATCGGCGTAGGCGGCGTAGGCGGTGTCGAAATCGCGCAAGGCGGCGAAGAGTTCGGCATCGCTTTGTTGGAAGAGCGGCTCGGCGGTGTCGTCTATCAGGCTGAGGAGTTGTTTTTGGTTGATGTAGTCGGCAGCGCGGCGCAGCGGCGAGGTGAACCAGCCGTAATGTTGCACGCCCATGCCGATGTGCGGCTCGGATTTGGTGCTCATGCGCACTTTTCCGGCGGGTTGCACGCGGAAGAGGCCGGGCAGGTCGTTATCATGGAGCATCTGCGCCCAAGTGCTGTTGGCGAGTATCATCATTTCGCTGACCAGCATGTCGATGGGCGAACCGCGTTCGCGGCGGACGACGGAGACTTTGCCTTCTTCATCCAATTCAATGCTGTAATCGTATTGCGGCGCGCGGTCGGGCTCGTATTTGCCGCGTGCTTTTTGCAGGGCGACGGCAAATTGGTGGAACCAAATCAGGTCTTGATGGTGGGCGAACATCATTTCGCCGGCTTCGTCCAAGCCGGTTTCGGCGTTGAAATGCGGCTCGATGGTTTGGATGCGCAGGTTTTCGGCGATGTTGACGGCTTCGATTTTGCAGGTCGGCTCACCGACGTTGAACTCGCCGTCCACATCAAAATAAATGCTGACGGCAGGACGGTACGCCCCCGCATCGAGGCTGAACGCGGCAATCCAGTTTTCAGGCAGCATGGTGATTTTGCCGCCGGGGAAATAGACCGTACTCAAGCGTTCCATGATGTTTTTTTCCATTTTGTCGCCTGGTTTAATGGCAAGCGACGGCGCGGCAATGTGGATGCCGACGCGCTTCGTGCCGTTACCCAAATCGGTCAGGCTTAAAGCATCGTCGACTTCGGTGGTCGATTCGTCGTCAATGGAAAAGGCGGTAACGTCGGCCTTGGGCAGGTCGGGCATTTCGGGCAGGGGGAGGTCGGGGAAATCCGTGCCTTTGGGGAAGTATTTGATTTCAAACCCGTCTTGCAGATATTGGGGAATGGACGTAATGCCGCCCGTCTTTTTCGCCAATTCGTAGGCGGAGGTTTTCAGTGCGTCGGCGGCTTTGGTAAAGGCTTTGTAGGTCAGCGACTGCTTGTCGGGAGCGTGCAAGATGGTTTTCAAATCCGCCGCAATTTCAGACGGCATCTCGCCGTGTTTCAAGGCTTCCGCCCAAGCGTCGATTTGCGCGTCTTGTTGTTTTTTGCGTTCGATGGCGGCAAGCGCTTGTTTCAAAGTCTCTTCGGGCGCGGCTTTGAACACGCCTTTGGCTTTTTTGTAGAAATACATCGGCGCGGCGTACAGCGCAATCAAGGTCGCCGCCAGCTCGGTTTTGGTCGGCGCATGACCGTAATATTCTTCGGCGATGGCTTCGGCGGAAAATTCTTCTTCGCCGCATACTTCCCACAATAAATCGGTATCGATGTCCGCCGCCTGCGCCTGCGCGTTCTCCAAAAACGCCGCCATATCGCCGTCAAACTCGGCAAAGACATTATTCGCCTTCACTTTGGTGCGCTTGCCGTGTTGGGTATCGACTTGGTAAGTGGCGTCGTTTTTTTGGACGATGGCGGCGACTTTGAACTGGCCGGACTCTTCGTAAAAGATATTCATGTATTGCTGCTGTTAGGTTGAAGTGGGAAACGGACGATTTTAGCAGATTCTTACTGATAAAGACGGACAAAAGGTCGTCTGAAAAGCGAATCTGGTTTATTGGAAGGGTTTGTTGTGTTTAGGGCTGGTGGTGGGTGATGCATTTTCTATCCAATTTTATTGGCGTTGATATAGGTAAAGGAATGAAGTTGGGTTGTTATAAAACACAAATAAGAATCGTTATCATAAACTTATTGAATTTATTAAGATTTTTTTGCAGGTTGACCGACATTTACCTTTTAATGGATTTTGAAATTCGATAAAATAGCAGGATATTAAGATTTGTCTGTCAACCAGTTAGGCATAAACCCATGTTGGCCAGTTACTTTCCCGTCCTCGTATTCATCCTCGTCGGCCTTGCGGCCGGCGTGCTGTTTATCCTGCTCGGCACAATTTTAGGCCCGAAACGCCACTATGCCGAAAAAGACGCGGCTTACGAATGCGGTTTCGAAGCCTTTGAAAACGCAAGGATGAAGTTCGACGTGCGCTATTACCTCGTCGCCATCCTCTTCATCCTTTTCGATTTGGAGGTTGCGTTCATGTTGCCGTGGGCTGTCGTGTTCAAAGATTTGGGCGCATACGGCTTCTGGTCTATGCTGGTGTTTATCGTCGTTCTGACGGTAGGCTTTGTTTACGAATGGAAAAAAGGTGCGCTGGAATGGGAATAGAAGGCGTTTTGAAAAAAGGTTTCATCACCACCAGCGCGGATACGGTGCTGAACTATATGCGTACCGGTTCGCTGTGGCCGGTTACTTTCGGCTTGGCCTGCTGCGCCGTGGAAATGATGCACGCGGGTATGGCGCGTTACGACCTTGACCGTTTCGGCATTATTTTCCGTCCGTCTCCCCGTCAGGCCGACCTGATGATTGTGGCGGGTACGCTCACCAACAAAATGGCGCCCGCCCTGCGTCGCGTGTACGACCAGCTCGCCGAGCCGCGTTGGGTATTGTCTATGGGTTCGTGTGCCAACGGTGGCGGCTACTATCATTATTCTTATTCCGTCGTGCGCGGTGCTGACCGTGTCGTGCCGGTAGACGTTTATGTGCCGGGTTGTCCGCCGACTGCGGAAGCCCTGATTTACGGCCTGATGCAGCTCCAACAAAAAATCAAGCGCACTTCCACCATCGCGCGGGACGAGTAGGGGAGGGAACGATATGGCAAGCATCCACAAATTATACGAAACCGTCGTCCGCATTTTGGGCAATCAGGCAAGCAAAGTCATTTCCGCTTTGGGCGAGATTACCGTCGAGTGTCTGCCCGAACACTATATTTCAGTCATGACCACGTTGCGCGACCATGAAGAACTGCATTTCGAGCTTTTGGTTGATTTGTGCGGCGTCGATTACAGCACTTACAAAAACGAAGCATGGCAGGGCAAACGCTTTGCCGTTGTCAGCCAACTTCTCTCTCTGAAAAACAACCAACGCATCCGCGTGCGCGTCTGGGTTTCAGACGACGATTTCCCCGTGGTCGAATCCGTGGTTCCCGTTTACAACAGCGCGGATTGGTACGAGCGCGAAGCCTTCGATATGTACGGCATCATGTTCAACAACCATCCCGACCTACGCCGCATCCTGACCGATTACGGCTTTGTCGGACACCCTTTCCGCAAAGACTTCCCGATTTCCGGCTATGTGGAAATGCGTTACGACGAAGAACAAAAACGCGTGATTTACCAACCTGTTACCATCGAGCCGCGCGAAATCACGCCGCGTATCGTCCGTGAGGAGAACTACGGTGGCCAATAAATTAAGAAACTACACCATCAACTTCGGCCCGCAACACCCTGCGGCGCACGGCGTATTGCGTATGATTTTGGAGTTGGAGGGCGAAACAATCGTCCGCGCCGACCCGCATATCGGCCTCCTGCACCGCGGTACTGAAAAACTGGCGGAAACCAAAACCTATCTGCAAGCCCTGCCCTATATGGACCGCTTGGACTACGTTTCCATGATGGTCAACGAGCAGGCGTATTGTTTGGCAGTAGAAAAACTTGCCGGTATTGATGTGCCTATCCGCGCCCAATACATCCGCGTGATGTTCGCCGAAGTAACGCGCATCCTCAATCACTTGATGGGCATCGGTTCGCACGCCTTCGACATCGGCGCGATGACCGCCATCCTTTACGCCTTCCGCGATCGCGAAGAGCTGATGGACTTGTACGAAGCCGTGTCCGGCGCGCGTATGCACGCCGCCTACTTCCGTCCCGGCGGCGTTTACCGCGACCTGCCCGACTTTATGCCCAAATACGAGAGCAGCAAATTCCGCAACGCCAAAGTATTGAAGCAGCTCAACGAATCCCGCGAAGGCACCATGCTCGACTTCATCGACGCCTTCTGCGAACGTTTCCCGAAAAACATCGACACACTCGAAACCCTCCTGACCGACAACCGCATCTGGAAACAGCGTACCGTCGGCATCGGTGTCGTCTCCCCCGAGCGCGCCATGCAAAAAGGCTTTACCGGCGTGATGCTGCGCGGTTCGGGCGTGGAATGGGACGTGCGTAAGAAACAGCCGTATGAAGTGTACGACCAAATGGATTTCGACATCCCCGTCGGCGTCAACGGCGACTGCTACGACCGCTACCTCTGCCGTATGGAAGAAATGCGTCAATCCGTCCGCATCATCAAACAATGCGCCGACTGGCTGCGCGTCAATCCCGGCCCGGTCATCACCACAAACCACAAATTCGCCCCGCCCAAACGCACCGAAATGAAAACAGGTATGGAAGACCTGATTCACCATTTCAAACTCTTTACCGAGGGTATGCACGTTCCTGAGGGCGAGACCTATACCGCTGTCGAACATCCGAAAGGCGAGTTCGGCGTTTACATCATTTCAGACGGCGCGAACAAACCCTACCGCCTGAAAATCCGCGCACCCGGCTTCGCCCACCTGCAAGGCATGGACGAAATGGCAAAAGGCCACATGCTGGCCGACGTTGTTGCCATCATCGGTACGCAGGACATCGTATTCGGGGAGGTTGACCGATAATGTTATCCGCAGAATCCTTAAAACAAATCGACATCGAGTTGGCGAAATATCCCGCCGACCAACGCCGTTCCGCCATCATGGGCGCGTTGCGTATTGCCCAAACCGAAAAAGGCTGGCTCGCCCCCGAAACCATCGCTTTTGTTGCCGACTATATCGGCATCACGCCGGCGCAGGCATACGAAGTCGCCACTTTCTACAATATGTATGACCTCGAGCCGGTCGGCAAATATAAACTGACCGTCTGCACCAACCTTCCCTGCGCCCTGCGCGGCGGCATGGATACCGGCGAATACCTGAAGAAAAAACTCGGTATCGGCTACGGCGAAACCACGCCCGACGGCAAATTCACCCTTGTCGAAGGCGAATGCATGGGCGCATGCGGCGACGCCCCTGTTATGCTGGTAAACAACCACAGCATGTGCAGCTTTATGACTGAAGAGGCGATTGAGAAGAAACTGGCGGAGTTGGAGTAGGTCGTCTGAAACGACAATTTAAACGTAGGTCGGATACTTGTATCCGACAGAGTGGGTAAAAAGGAAAAATGTCGGATTCAAGAATCCGACCTACGGAAATACCGAAATGCCGTCATTCCCGCGCAGGCGGGAATCCACTGGTAAGGTTCGGTTTCTGAATTTAATAAGACATTGCTTACCATTGAGGATGGATTCCCGCCTGCGCGGGAATGACGGCAGACAAGCAAGTGGTCGAGATCCAACAAAAACGATTAAAGGTCGTCTGAAAATATCGATTTGATAAACTAGATTTTATTTCAGACGACGTTACAAGCCGATACACAAAGACATCTTAAGGTCGTCTGAAACAGCGGCCGCAACCGATACGAAAACGAACAGGCACACCAAAATGGCTATTTACCAATCAGGCGTGATTTTTGACCAAGTGGATACCGCCAATCCCGATTGCTGGACATTGGACGAATACGTCAAACGCGGCGGCTATACCGCCCTGCGTAAAATCCTGTCCGAAAACATTTCGCAAACCGACGTGATTGACGAAGTCAAAACCTCCGGTCTGCGCGGGCGCGGCGGTGCGGGCTTTCCGACCGGTTTGAAATGGAGCTTTATGCCCCGTTCCTTCCCCGGCGAAAAATACGTCGTCTGCAACACAGACGAAGGCGAGCCGGGCACGTTCAAAGACCGCGACATCATCATGTTCAACCCACATGCCCTGATTGAAGGCATGATTATCGCCGGTTACGCGATGGGCGCGAAAGCGGGTTACAACTACATTCACGGCGAAATTTTCGAAGGTTATCAACGTTTTGAAGCCGCACTCGCCCAAGCGCGCGCCGCAGGTTTTTTGGGTAAGAATATTTTAGGTTCGGATTTTGAATTCGAACTCTTCGCCCACCACGGCTACGGCGCATACATTTGCGGCGAAGAAACCGCATTGCTCGAATCGCTGGAAGGCAAAAAAGGCCAGCCGCGCTTCAAACCGCCGTTCCCCGCCTCGTTCGGCCTGTACGGCAAACCGACCACCATCAACAATACCGAAACCTTTGCCTCCGTACCGTTTATCGTCCGCGACGGCGGTCAGGCGTTTGCCGACAAAGGCATTCCGAATGCCGGCGGTACCAAACTGTTTTGTATCTCCGGCCATATCGAACGTCCGGGCAACTATGAAGTGCCGTTAGGCACGCCGTTTGCCGAAATCCTGAAAATGGCGGGCGGTATGCGCGGCGGCAAAAAACTCAAAGCCGTTATCCCTGGCGGTTCGTCCGCGCCCGTATTGCCTGCCGACATCATGATGCAGACCAATATGGACTACGACTCGATTTCCAAAGCCGGCTCGATGCTCGGTTCCGGCGCGATTATCGTGATGGACGAAGACGTGTGCATGGTCAAAGCCCTCGAACGCTTAAGCTATTTCTACTACGACGAATCCTGCGGCCAATGCACCCCCTGCCGCGAAGGCACCGGCTGGCTCTACCGCATCGTCCACCGCATCGTAGAAGGCAAAGGCCGCATGGAAGATTTGGATTTGCTGGATTCCGTCGGCAACCAAATGGCAGGCCGCACCATCTGCGCCCTCGCCGACGCCGCCGTCTTCCCCGTCCGCAGCTTTACCAAGCATTTCCGTGAGGAGTTTGTGCATTACATTGAACACGGCGGGCCGATGAAAGAGCATAGGTGGGGAGGGTGGTAATGATGGAAGCTAAAATTTTTATTCTATACGGTGCAGCCAACAAAGGTAAGAGTACGACACTCAATACGCTTTTTAATCAGATTTGTCGGAAATTCTCTAAATTTCTAGTCTTTTTTGAAAGACATGGAAACGGCTTAGATTTTGTTGCAGTATTTGATCATGAAGGTCAGAGGATTGGTTTTTATTCATCTGGTGATAATGAATACGAGGTTAGGAGAAATTTATACAAACTTTATTCGCATAATTGTGATTTTATTTTTGGCACGTCAAGGACACGGGGTGGTAGTTGCGATGCAGTAGGATGTTATGCAGAGTTATTGCATGGCGATGTAAATATAATTAATTGGTGTGAAAAGTTTGAGCCTACAGATGAAGACAATGAGCGTGCTGTTAAAGAGTTATTTAAGTCATTTAAAAATATAATAAATGAGTTATAGTTTTAGTTGGTTTTATATTGGTTAAAAGCAAAATGCTAAAAATTTAACTTTGCCGTCATTCCTGCGTAGGCGGGAATCCATAGTGGAATTTACAGAACCCGATATTTGAAAAGCAGTTGCCGAAATTCAAAAAATGGATTCCCGCCTGAGCGGGAATGACGGCAAGATGGTGGTGTTTTGACAGCATTAAACTACCAACTAAACTCAAAAGGCCGTCTGAAGCCCATTTTTCAGACGACCTCCATAAAAGATTATTCATCAAATACCCGTAACTAGGAACGAACCATGTTACAAATCGAAATCGACGGCAAACAGGTATCTGTGGAGCAGGGCGCGACGGTGATTGAGGCCGCGCACAAGCTCGGTACTTATATTCCGCATTTCTGTTACCACAAAAAGCTCTCCATCGCTGCCAACTGCCGTATGTGTCTGGTGGACGTGGAAAAAGCCCCCAAACCGCTGCCCGCCTGCGCCACGCCGGTAACGGACGGCATGATTGTGCGCACGCATTCGGCAAAAGCCCGCGAGGCGCAGGAAGGCGTGATGGAGTTCCTGCTCATCAACCATCCGCTCGACTGTCCGACCTGCGACCAAGGCGGCGAATGCCAGTTGCAGGATTTGGCGGTGGGCTACGGCAAAACCACCAGCCGCTACACCGAAGAAAAACGTTCCGTCGTCGGCAAAGACATGGGGCCTTTGGTTTCCGCCGAGGAAATGAGCCGCTGCATCCACTGCACCCGCTGCGTACGTTTCACCGAAGAAATCGCCGGTTTGCAGGAAATTGCGATGGCGAATCGCGGCGAACACTCCGAAATCATGCCCTTTATCGGCAAAGCGGTGGAAACCGAGCTGTCGGGCAACGTCATCGATTTGTGCCCCGTCGGCGCACTGACCAGTAAACCGTTCCGCTTCAACGCGCGTACTTGGGAATTGAACCGCCGCAAATCCGTTTCCGCCCATGACGCTTTGGGCAGCAACCTGATTGTACAAACCAAAGACCATACCGTCCGCCGCGTGCTGCCGTTGGAAAACGAAGCGATTAACGAATGCTGGCTGTCCGACCGCGACCGTTTTGCCTACGAAGGCCTGTATCACGAAAGCCGTCTGAAAAACCCGAAAATCAAACAGGGCGGCGAGTGGATGGACGTGGATTGGAAAACCGCGTTGGAATATGTCCGCAGCGCGATTGAATGTATCGCCAAAGACGGCAACCAAAACCAAGTCGGCATTTGGGCGAACCCGATGAATACGGTTGAAGAACTGTATCTGGCGAAAAAATTTGCTAATGGCTTGGGTGTTAAAAACTTCGCTACCCGCCTGCGCCAACTGGACAAACGTCTTTCAGACGACCTCAATGGTGCGCAATGGCTGGGACAAAGCATCGAATCGCTGGCGGACAACGATGCCGTATTGGTAGTCGGCGCGAACCTGCGCAAAGAACAGCCGCTCCTGACTGCCCGCCTGCGCCGTGCCGCCAAAGAGCGCATGGCCTTGAGCGTGTTGGCCAGCAGCAAGGAAGAATTGTTGATGCCGCTTCTGGCTCAGGAAGCGGAGCATCCCGACGAGTGGGCAGGTCGTCTGAAAAACCTGTCTGCCGATGCGGAACACACGATTACCGCGAGCCTGAAAAACGCTGAAAAAGCAGCGGTAATTTTGGGCGCGGAAGTGCAAAACCATCCCGATTACGCCGCGATTTACGCCGCCGCGCAAGAGCTGGCGGACGCGACCGGCGCGGTACTGGGTATTCTGCCGCAAGCTGCCAACAGTGTCGGTGCGGACGTTTTGGGCGTGAACTCGGGCGAGAGCGTTGCTGAAATGGCAAACGCGCCGAAACAGGCGGTCTTGCTGCTCAACGTCGAGCCGGAAATCGATACGGCGGACGGCGCAAAAGCCGTAGCCGCGTTGAAACAGGCGAAAAGCGTGATGGCGTTTACGCCGTTTGTCAGCGAAACGCTGCTGGACGTGTGCGACGTATTGCTGCCGATTGCGCCGTTTACCGAAACCTCGGGCAGCTTCATCAATATGGAAGGCCGTCTGCAATCCTTCCACGGTGTCGTTCAGGGCTTCGGCGACTCGCGCCCGCTGTGGAAAGTGTTGCGCGTATTGGGCAATCTGTTTGACCTGCAAGGCTTTGAATACCACGATACCGCCGCGATTCTGAAAGATGCGCTGGATGCGGAAAGTCTGCCGTCCAAACTGAACAACCGCGCCGCATCGACTCAAAAAGATTTTCAGACGACCTCAAGCTGCCTCGTGCGCGTGGGCGGAGTGGGTATCTATCACACCGATGCCATCGTGCGCCGTTCCGCGCCGTTGCAAGCAACCAGCCATGCCGCCGTGCCTGCCGCGCGTGTGAATCCGAACACTTTGGCGCGCTTAGGCCTGCAAGACGGACAAACCGCTGTCGCCAAACAAAACGGCGCAAGCGTATCGGTTGCAGTCAAAGCCGATGCCGGTCTGCCTGAAAACGTGGTGCATCTGCCGCTGCATACCGAAAATGCCGCGCTGGGTGCGTTGATGGACACTATTGAACTGGCGGGAGCTTGATTATGCAGGAATGGTTCCAAAACCTCTTTGCCGCAACGCTCGGTCTGGGCGATTTGGGTATCACCGTGGGCTTGGTGGTATCCGTCATCGTCAAAATCGTGATTATCCTGATTCCGCTGATTCTGACCGTCGCCTACCTGACTTATTTCGAACGTAAAGTCATCGGCTTCATGCAGCTTCGCGTCGGTCCGAACGTAACCGGCCCGTGGGGTCTGATTCAGCCGTTTGCCGACGTGTTCAAACTCTTGTTTAAAGAGGTTACCCGTCCGAAGCTGTCAAACAAAGCCCTGTTCTACATCGGCCCGATTATGTCGCTTGCTCCGTCTTTCGCGGCGTGGGCAGTGATTCCGTTCAACGAAGAATGGGTGCTGACCAATATCAATATCGGTCTTTTGTACATCCTGATGATTACTTCGCTGTCGGTTTACGGCGTGATCATCGCGGGCTGGGCTTCCAACTCCAAATATTCGTTCTTGGGCGCAATGCGTGCTTCCGCGCAAAGCATCTCCTACGAAATCGCCATGAGTGCCGCGTTGGTGTGCGTCGTGATGGTGTCGGGCAGCATGAACTTCTCCGACATCGTTGCCGCGCAGGCAAAAGGCATCGCGGGCGGTTCCGTGTTCTCGTGGAACTGGCTGCCGCTGTTCCCAATCTTCATCGTCTATCTGATTTCCGCCGTTGCCGAAACCAACCGCGCGCCGTTTGACGTGGCAGAGGGCGAATCCGAAATCGTTGCCGGACACCACGTCGAATATTCCGGCTTCGCGTTCGCGCTGTTCTTCCTCGCCGAATACATTTTCATGATCCTGATTGCCGCGCTGACATCGCTGATGTTCCTCGGCGGCTGGCTGTCCCCGTTCCCGCAAAGCTGGGGCATTGTCGGCACACCTTCCGCATTCTGGATGTTTGTGAAAATGGCGGCGGTGCTGTACTGGTATCTGTGGATTCGTGCAACCTTCCCGCGTTACCGCTACGACCAAATCATGCGCTTGGGTTGGAAAGTGCTGATTCCCATCGGCTTCGCCTATATCGTGATTTTGGGTCTGTGGATGATTTCGCCGCTGAATTTGTGGAAATAAGTTTCAGACGACGTATCAAGGTCGTCTGAAAACGCAGTTTTGAATATTTAACGGAATCCCTGTTTTGAGGGAACAGAATATGGCTAATTTAGTAAAAACTTTCTTGCTCGGCGAACTCGTCAAAGGCATGGGCGTAACGCTCAAAAACTTTTTCGCCCGCAAAGACACGATTTATTTCCCCGAAGAGAAAACGCCGCAATCCGTGCGTTTCCGCGGCCTGCACGCGCAGCGGCGGTATCCGAACGGCGAGGAACGCTGTATTGCATGTAAATTGTGCGAGGCAGTGTGTCCGGCAATGGCGATCAACATCGAATCTGAAGAACGCGAAGACGGCACGCGCCGCACCAAGCGTTACGACATCGACCTGACCAAGTGCATCTTCTGCGGCTTCTGCGAAGAAGCCTGTCCGACCGATGCGATTGTGGAAACCCATATTTTTGAATATCACGGCGAGAAAAAAGGCGACTTGCACATGACCAAGCCGATCCTCTTGGCAATCGGCGACAAATACGAAGCCGAAATCGCCAAGCGCAAAGCCGCCGACGCGCCGTACCGTTAAGGAGCAGACGAATGACTTTTTCCGCGATTCTGTTCTATATCCTTGCCGCCATCGTCCTATACGGCGCGCTGCGTACCGTTACCGCGAAAAACCCTGTCCACGCCGCTTTGCATCTGGTGCTGACCTTCTGCGTGAGCGCGATGATTTGGATGCTGATGCAGGCGGAGTTTTTGGGCGTTACGCTGGTGGTCGTGTATGTCGGCGCCGTGATGGTGCTGTTCCTGTTCGTCGTGATGATGTTGAATATCGACATTGAGGAAATGCGCGCTGGTTTCTGGCGGCACGCGCCTGTTGCCGGTGTGGTCGGTACGCTGTTGGCAGTTGCCCTTATCCTGATTCTGGTCAACCCGAAAACCGACCTTGCCGCGTTCGGCTTGATGAAGGACGTTCCCGCCGACTACAACAACATCCGCGATTTGGGCAGCCGTATTTATACCGAATACTTGTTGCCGTTTGAGCTGGCGGCAGTATTGCTGCTGTTGGGTATGGTGGCGGCGATTGCACTGGTTCACCGTAAAACCACCAATCCGAAACGCATGGATCCTGCCGACCAAGTCAAAGTGCGCGCCGACCAAGGCCGTATGCGCTTGGTGAAAATGGAAGCCGTCAAACCGCAAACCGAATTTGTTGAAGAGAGCGAAGTTTCAGACGACCTCAAGCCGAAAGAGGAGGGTAAAGCATGATTACCTTGACGCATTATCTGGTATTGGGCGCGCTCCTGTTCGGTATCAGCGCGATGGGCATCTTTATGAACCGTAAAAACGTGCTGGTATTGCTGATGTCGATCGAGCTGATGCTTTTGGCGGTGAACTTCAACTTTATCGCCTTCTCGCAGCATCTGGGCGATACCGCCGGACAGATTTTCGTATTTTTCGTATTGACCGTCGCCGCTGCCGAATCCGCCATCGGTTTGGCGATTATGGTGCTGGTGTACCGTAACCGACAAACGATTAATGTTGCCGATTTGGACGAGTTGAAAGGGTAGGGCGGATGCCGTCTGAACAAACCGATCAAGCGAATATCGAGCAATGGGTGTTTAAGCCGCGTTCGCTTTTAGTTTTGTGCTGGGTTGCTGTCCCGTTTTTCCTGTCGACCTGGCTGGTGTGGTTTGCGTTTGCATGGGCGGGGCGGTTGGGCTGGCTGTTTGGCTTATTGTCGGTTTTGTGTGCGGGTATCGGGATTGCCGGATGGAAGATGTGGCAAAATTCGCGCCGCAATACGGGCAGAGATCGGGAATTCATACGTTTGGACGAAGGCGGTTTGTCTTATTGCATACACGGCTGTGGGGCGGGAAAGGTGAAATACGCATGGATACGCTCTGTGTATCAAGTTCATACAAGGGGCTGTCAAGGCATTGCGGTGGAATACCGTAGACCTGAAACAGGCGTGGTTTTGGATACAATAATGCTGACTGACCTTGACCGCTTGGACTTAGACAGGAACGGTTTCAAATTGGTAGATCCACACGACATCATCACTAAAGCGATTAGGGCGCGTTGCCAAGACAGGCAGCTTTATCGGATTTGAATGCTGTCGCACGGTTTGGCTGAAAATCTGAAGCCTGTAAGGAAGAAAATTTAAGGTTGGACAACCTGCTTTATGGCGTGAGGTCGTCTGAAAACCAAGACTAAAGTAGATTGGTCGGATTCGGGAATCCGACCGACAAAACAAACATAGATTTTTAAATCAAAAAGGTTCATCCAAAATGAACGACATGACTTTATATCTCATCATTGCCCTCGTGCCTTTGGCAGGCTCGCTGATTGCGGGTTTGTTCGGCAATAAAATCGGACGTGCCGGCGCGCATACGGTTACGATACTCGGCGTGGCGGTGTCTGCCGTATTGTCGGCTTATGTGCTGTGGGGCTTTATCGACAGCAGCCGCGCCAAGTTTGACGAGAATGTCTATACCTGGCTGACGATGGGCGGTTTGGATTTTTCCGTCGGCTTCTTGGTCGATACGATGACGGCGATGATGATGGTCGTGGTAACGGGCGTGTCGTTGATGGTGCATATCTACACCATCGGCTATATGCACGATGAAAAAGTCGGCTACCAACGCTTCTTCAGCTATATTTCTTTGTTTACATTCAGCATGTTGATGCTGATTATGAGCAACAACTTCATCCAGCTCTTCTTCGGTTGGGAAGCGGTGGGCTTGGTGTCGTATCTCTTGATCGGTTTCTATTTCAAACGTCCGAGCGCGATCTTCGCCAACCTGAAAGCCTTTTTGATCAACCGCGTCGGCGACTTTGGCTTTTTGCTCGGTATCGGCTTGGTGCTTGCCTATTTCGGCGGCAGTCTGCGTTATCAGGACGTATTCGCTTATCTGCCAAATATTCAGACGGTCACTATCCAACTGTTCCCCGGTGTGGAATGGTCTTTGATTACCGTAACCTGTCTGCTCTTATTTGTGGGTGCGATGGGTAAATCGGCGCAATTCCCACTGCACGTCTGGCTGCCCGATTCGATGGAAGGCCCGACTCCTATTTCTGCATTGATCCACGCAGCAACCATGGTTACGGCGGGTCTGTTCATGGTGTCGCGCATGTCGCCGATTTACGAAATGAGCAGCACCGCGCTGTCTGTCATCATGGTGATCGGCGCGATTACCGCCCTGTTTATGGGCTTCTTGGGCGTGATTCAAAACGACATCAAGCGCGTGGTTGCGTATTCCACGCTGTCGCAACTGGGCTATATGACCGTGGCTCTGGGCGCGTCCGCCTATTCCGTAGCAATGTTCCACGTCATGACCCATGCCTTTTTTAAAGCCTTGCTGTTCTTGGCGGCGGGTAGCGCGATTATCGGTATGCACCACGACCAAGACATGCGCCATATGGGCAATCTGAAAAAATACATGCCGATTACTTGGCTGACCATGCTGATCGGTAACTTGTCGCTGATCGGTACGCCGTTCTTCTCCGGCTTCTACTCCAAAGATTCGATTATCGAAGCGGCGAAATACAGCACCCTGCCGGGCAGCGGCTTTGCCTATTTTGCCGTCCTCGCCAGCGTGTTCGTTACCGCGTTTTACGCGTTCCGCCAATACTTTATGGTGTTCCACGGCGAAGAAAAATGGCGCAGCCTGCCCGAACACCATTCAGACGACCATGGCGAAGAACATCACGGCTTGGGCAAAAACGACAATCCGCACGAAAGCCCGCTGGTCGTTACCCTGCCGCTGATTCTGCTTGCGATTCCGTCCGTCATCATCGGCTACATCGCCATCGAACCCATGCTCTACGGCGATTTCTTCAAAGACGTGATTTTCGTCAACGCCGACGCGCATCCGACCATGCACATCATGAAGGAAGAGTTCCACGGCGCATTGGCAATGGTGTCGCACAGCCTGCATTCGCCCGTACTCTACCTTGCTATCGCAGGCGTGTTGAGCGCATGGCTCTTGTACGTCAAACTGCCGCACCTGCCCGCGAAAATTGCACAGGCGTTCCGTCCGGTTTACGTTTTGTTTGAAAACAAATACTACCTCGACGCCCTGTATTTCAACATCTTCGCCAAAGGTACGCGCGCGTTGGGCAACTTCTTCTGGAAAGTCGGCGATACCGCCATTATCGACAACGGCATCGTCAACGGTTCCGCCAAACTGGTCGGTGCGATTGCCGCTCAGATACGCAAAGCCCAAACCGGCTTTATCTACACTTACGCCGCCGCTATGGTGTTCGGAGTATTGGTATTGCTTGGCATGACCTTCTGGGGCTTGTTCAGATAAAGGCGGGGTTTCAGACGACCTGTCCGTAGCCGGTGTAGAGGTCGTCTGAAAAAGAACATTCAAGTTGTAGGTCGGATACTTGTATCCGACATAAAAAAGAAAATAGTACAGTGTGTCGGATTCGAGAATCCGACCTACGGATTATCTATCCGTAGCCGGTGTAGAGGTCGTCTGAAAAAGAACATTCAAGTTGTAGGTCGGATACTTGTATCCGACATGAAAAAGAAAAATAGTACGGCATATCGGGATTGCTCAGGTAAAAATGAGATTTTCAGACGACGTTTAGGTCGTCTGAAAAAGGAAATACGAGAAACAATGGTTGAAGACAAATTACCGCAAACCCTAGACAAAGTCCGCGAAGCCATCGACAGTTTGGACAAGGAATTAATAGAATTACTTGCTTGCCGGCAGAAGCTGGTACGGCAGGCAGGCCGTCTGAAACCTAAAAACGATATGCAGGCGGTTTCCGCGCCCGAACGGGTGGCGCAAGTGATTGCCTCGCGCCGCGTCTATGCCGAAAAGGTCGGTTTGTCGCCCGAAGTAGCCGAAGCAGTTTGGCGCAGTATGATTGACGCCTTCATTAAACTGGAGATGGAAACCAACCGTGCCGACGGGGTGTAGCCAACATTTCGGTCATAATTGATTTACTTGGATAGATACTGAGTTTGCCGACTGCCGTCATTCCCGCGCAGGCGGGAATCCAGACCTATCGGCGTATAAACCTGTCAAGGAAAAAGGCTTCCTAAAATCTACGTTCTGGATTCCCGCCTGCGCGGGAATGACGGGATTTAATAAACAGTTGTATCGACAGGTTTATCTAGATACAGAATCAAAGAGACGCGAAAATGCCCGACACGCACACCATCCGCTCCGCCGAATTTACCGCTTCCCGCGCATGGGGTGCACTCGACATCGCCAATATGAACGGCACCACCGTGCGTTTGCACTGGACGGACCAGCCCTACAAATGGCACGTCAACGACGGCGAAGAAGTGTTTGCCGTAATGGACGGCGAAGTCGATATGCACTACCGAGAAAACGGCGAAGAACGCATCATTCGGTTGAAAAGCGGCGACATCTTTTACGCAGGAATCGGCACGGAACACGTCGCCCATCCGTGCGGCGAAGCGCGAATTTTGGTGATCGAGAAAGAAGACAGTGTTTGAGGTCGTCTGAAAAAGAAAACCATTCAAGTTGTAGGTCGGATACTTGTATCCGACATGAAAAAGAAAATAGTATAGCGTGTCGGATTCGAGAATCCGACCTACGGCTGGAAGATTCGGCAGAATTAGCTTGAGACAAATAGCAGAAGCCTGAACAACCTTTTTCAGACGGCCTCTTAAAACGTCGTCTGAAAAACCAACCCACACAACTATATTTTTATTTTAACCACAGGTTAACCACTATGTTTTCCAACTACCTACTCAGCTTGGCAATATGGATACCCATCGCTGCGGGCGTGCTGGTTTTGGCGACGGGGCCGGACAGCCGTGCGCCGCTTGCCCGCGTGCTCGCTTTAATCGGTGCGCTTGCCGGTTTCTTGGTAACGCTGCCTTTGTTTACGGGTTTCGACCGTTTGAGCGGCGGCTATCAGTTTACCGAGTTCCACGAGTGGATTCCGCTTTTGAGAATTAATTACTCGCTGGGTGTGGACGGTATTTCGGTGCTGTTTGTCATTCTGAACGCGTTTATCACGCTGATGGTGGTGCTGGCGGGTTGGGAAGTGATTCAGAAGCGTCCGGCGCAGTATATGGCGGCGTTTTTAATCATGTCGGGCCTGATTAACGGCGCGTTTGCGGCGCGGGATGCCCTGCTGTTTTATGTGTTCTTCGAGGGGATGCTGATTCCGCTGTACCTGATTATCGGCGTGTGGGGCGGTCCGCGCCGCGTATATGCGTCGGTGAAGCTGTTTCTCTATACGCTGATGGGTTCGTTGCTGATGCTGGTGGCGATTGTGTACCTGTCTTACCAAGTCGGCGGCTTTTCGATTGAGGATTTCCAAAACATCAAACAGATTCCGCTGGGCGTGCAACAGCTTTTGTTTGTGGCTTTTTTCCTGTCGTTTGCGGTGAAAGTGCCGATGTTCCCCGTGCACACTTGGCTGCCTGATGCCCACGTTGAGGCGCCGACCGGCGGTTCGATGGTGTTGGCGGCGATTACGCTGAAATTGGGCGCATACGGCTTTTTGCGCTTCATCCTGCCGATTCTGCCCGACGCGTCGCGCTATTTCGCGCCGGTCATCATCGTGTTGAGCCTGATTGCGGTGGTGTATATCGGGATGGTCGCGCTGGTGCAGACCGATATGAAAAAACTGGTGGCGTATTCGTCCATCAGCCATATGGGTTTCGTTACCTTGGGGATGTTCTTGTTCATTAACGGGCAGTTGAACGACTGGGCGTTGAAAGGTGCGGTCATCCAGATGATTTCGCACGGTTTCGTGTCGGCGGCGATGTTTATGTGCATCGGCGTGATGTACGACCGCCTGCACACGCGCAATATTGCCGATTACGGCGGCGTGGTGAACGTGATGCCCAAGTTTGCGGCGTTTATGATGCTGTTTGCGATGGCGAATGCGGGTCTGCCGGCGACTTCGGGCTTCGTGGGCGAATTTATGGTGATTATGGGCGCGGTCAAAGTGAATTTCTGGGTGGGCGCGCTGGCGGCGCTGACGCTAATTTATGGCGCGTCTTACACGCTGTGGATGTATAAGCGCGTGATTTTCGGCGCGGTCGGCAATCCGCACGTTGCCGATATGAAAGACATCAACTGCCGCGAATTTGCGATTCTGGCGATTTTGGCGGTTGCGGTATTGGGTATGGGCCTGTATCCGCAGGCGTTTATCGAAGTGGTGCATCAGGCGGCAAACGATTTGATTGCCCATGTGGCGCAAAGCAAGATTTGAGGTGTGCGAATGAACTTGATTGATTTGAACTTAATGCCTGCCATGCCCGAAATCGTGCTGTTTGCGCTGCTGATTGCCGTATTGCTGGCAGATTTGTGGGTTAGCGATGAAAACCGCTATCTGACCCATCTGATGAGCTTGGGAACCGTCATTATCGTGGCGGTTACGCAGCTGGCGGTGTGGGAGCAGGGCAGTACGCTGGCGTTTCACGGGATGTATATCGCCGACGGTATGTCGCGCCTGTCCAAGCTGGTGTTGTACGGATTGACCTTCGGGCTGTTTATTTACAGCAAACCGTACAATCAGGCGCGCGGTATTTTTAAAGGCGAGTTTTATACTTTATCGCTGTTTGCCCTGTTAGGCATGAGCGTGATGGTGAGCGCGGCGCATTTCCTGACCGCCTATATCGGTTTGGAACTTTTGTCGCTGTCGCTTTATGCCATGATTGCGCTGCGCCGCGATTCCGGCCGCTCCGCCGAAGCCGCGCTCAAATATTTCGTCTTGGGCGCGCTGGCTTCCGGCCTGCTGCTCTACGGCATTTCGATGGTGTACGGCGCGACGCATTCGCTCGACTTCGCCACTGTTTTGGCGTCGTCGTACAGCGAGATTGCCAACGAATGGCTGTTGAAACTGGGGTTGGTGTTTATCGTTGTGGCGATAGCGTTCAAACTGGGCGCGGTGCCGTTTCATATGTGGGTGCCCGACGTGTATCACGGTGCGCCGACATCCGTTGCCGCCTTTGTCGGTACGGCGCCGAAAATTGCCGCTGTGATGTTTGCCTTCCGTATTCTACTGACCGGTTTTGGCGAAGTGCATCAATACTGGGCGCCTATGTTTGCCGTCCTTGCCGTTGCGTCGCTTGTGGTCGGTAATCTTGCCGCGATTATGCAGACCAATATCAAGCGGATGCTTGCCTATTCGACTGTGTCGCACATGGGCTTTATCCTGCTGGCGTTTATGGCAGGCTCAATCGGCTCTACTGCGGGTCTGTATTACGCTATTACTTACGCTTTGATGGCGGCTGCGGGCTTCGGCATATTGATGGTATTGTCCAACGACAATATCGAGTGTGAAGAAATCAAAGATTTGGCAGGTTTGAACCAACGCCATGCCTGGTTTGCCTTACTGATGCTGCTGGTCATGTTCTCTATGGCAGGTATTCCGCCGCTGATGGGCTTCTACGCCAAATTCGGCGTCATCATGGTGTTGCTGAAATTCCATTACGTTTGGTTGTCGGTCTTCGCGGTCGTTATGTCCTTAATCGGCGCGTTCTACTACCTGCGCGTGGTTAAAGTCATGTATTTCGACGAGCCTACCCATGACCAACCCATCGGCAGCAACTATGCCGCCAAATTCTTCCTAAGCGTCAATGCGTTCTTGCTGGTTTTGTGGGGCGTTATGCCGCAAACGATGATTGACTGGTGCGCAAAGGCTTTGGAAAACACTTTGTAAGGCGATAAACCGAAACGGCAGCCGTGTCAGAGGCTGCCGTTTTTGTTAAGATACGCAGCCCAAGATTGTTTTTTCAGACGACCCTTTGAATCAAAGAGGTCGTCTGAAAACAGAAAGACACACCATCATGACCGCATCCATGTACATCCTTTTGGTATTGGCGCTCATCTTCGCCAACGCCCCTTTCGTTACCACCAAATTTTTCGGTGTGTTCCCGCTCAAGCGCAAACATTTCGGGCATCACCTCGTCGAATTGGCGGCAGGCTTCATTCTGACCGCCATCCTCGCCTATATTCTTGAATCCCGCGCCGGCGCGGTACAGCATCAAGACTGGGAGTTTTACGCCACCGTAGTCTGCCTCTACCTGATATTCGCCTTCCCCTGCTTCGTGTGGCGTTATTTCTGGCACGCGCGCAACCGCGAATAAGTTTTTCAGACGACCTTAGCGTTATAGTGGATTAACAAAAATCAGGACAAGGCGACGAAGCCGCAGACAGTACAGATAGTACGGAACCGATTCACTTGGTGCTTCAGCACCTTAGAGAATCGTTCTCTTTGAGCTAAGGCGAGGCAACGCCGTACTGGTTTAAAGTTAATCCACTATATTTTTACCCTAAGCCTTTGTTGTCTTATCTGAATTTTGGTCAATATGCGGTTGATCGTGTTTGTTTTAAAAAAGTTTTTTGGAATCCAGCAACAAGGTGACAGGACCGTCGTTGCAGAGTGAAACCTGCATATGGGTTTGGAAGCGGCCGGTTTCTACCGTCAGACCGTGGGCGCGCAATAATTCGGCGGTGCGTTGATACAGGGATTCTGCCTGCCGGGCAGGGGCGGCTTCGGAAAAAGAGGGACGGCGGCCGCTGCGCGCATCGGCATAGAGGGTGAACTGCGAAACAAGCAAGACTGAGCCGCCCGTGTCTTTAAGCGACAGATTCAATTTTCCGGCTTCATCTTCAAAAATGCGCAGATTGGCTATTTTGTCGGCGATATAGGAGGCATCGGCCTCGTTGTCATCGTGTGTAATGCCTAAAAGAATCAAAAAGCCGCGACTGATTTTGCCGCTGGTTTCGCGGTGTCCTTCGCTCAGGACGTCAACTTGGGCATGGCTTACTTTTTGAATAACGGCGCGCATGAGGTTTCCTCGGATAGGGGTAGTGCAGCAAGGTGGATGATTTCGCTGACTGATGTTGATTTGTCTGGGGGAGGTCGTCTGAAAACGATTGGCTCTAGTCTAACAGAGTATTTCTGTTGGTCTAGAGCCATTTGTTTTATGGTGGATTAACTTTAAACCAGTACGGCGTTGCCTCGCCTTGTCCTGATTTAAATTTAATTCACTATATAAGTTTGGATTTTATAGCGGGATGCCGTCAGGTTTAACGGCTTGCTTCTTTTTGCCATTTTGCCAACAGGGGGCGCAAGGCATCGGGATTTTCATAACAGCCGCTGATGGCTGCCTGCAACCAGCGGCAGGCAGTGGGAATATGGCTGGAGACACCTTGCCCGTGGTAATAGAGTCGTGCCAGATAGTATTGCGCTTCGGTATGGCCTTGTTCCGCCGCGATTTCAAACCAGTGGGCGGCAGATTGGAAATCGGTTTCGACGCCTTGTCCGTAATAATACAATTTGCCCAATGCAGCGGCGGCATTTTTATGATGGAATTCGGCGGCTTCCAGATAAAGTTTTCTGGCGCGGTCGTAATCCACCGCCGTCCCTATGCCGTAATGGCATGCTTCGGCATTGCGGAAGGTTTGTTCTGTTTTTTGGAAGAACAGGGCGGCTTCCCGGATTTGTTCATACTGTTGGGGGTTGTGCAGCGCGGCATCGCTGAGCAGCTTTTGGATGGCGGTGGCGCAGCCGAGTGTTGCAGCACGGTGGTAATAGTCGTGCGCTGCGTGCGGGTCGGCTTTGACGCCGAGTCCGTAGCGGTAGAGGTCGCCCATAATGCGCAAGGCCTCCGGATGGCGTCGGTCTGCGGCGAAACGGGTGTGGCGCATGGCTTGGAGCGGGTCGCGTCCGGTCAGTTTGCCTGTCAGGCTGTGTTGCGCCAAAGCGGCGGCGGCGTCCCCGCTGCCTTTTGCGGCAGCTTTCCGATACCAGGTCATGGATTCCGCCTGATTTTGCGCGGCAAGCAAGTCGCCCAACATAACTTGTGCAGCGATAAACCCTGCTTCCGCTGCCTGCCGTAAATGGATTTCGGCTTGGACTGAGTCGGCTTTCATGCCGATACCGCGGTAGTACATTTTTCCCAGTTGCCAATGTGCAGGGGCAAATCCTTGTTCCGCCGCTTGTCGGTACAACTTGATTGCGCTTTCAAAATTAGGCTTCAGGCTGTGGCGGTAGGCAAGGCAGTATTGGGCTTCGGCGGAGTTTTGCGCTGAGGCAAGCTGCGCCCAGTGGTACATTTGGGATTCGTTGCGCTCTTGGTAAAAGCGCATCAGGACGTGCTGCGCTTCCGGCATTCCTGCTTCGGCCAGGCGGGTATAGGCAGATAAGTGGTGTTCGGTCGGAATGCCTTGCTGCTCGCTGTTTTGCAATAGCGAGAATTCTTCTTCAGGTGTCAGCTCGACAGGTTTGGGTTGCGGCTTGGGCGCTGTTGCCAGGCGTGTCAGACCGGAGGCGTAGGTGATTTTGTTGACTTGATAGGCAGTACCGGCGTACCGATTGCCTGCTGCTTGTTGGGGCAGCAGTGCAGGGCTGACTGTGTCGGCGGTCATTCTGTTTGCCGGCTTGACAGAGAGCGTACGGGAAGAGTCGGGTACTGCAGTCATAAGATGAAATGGGAAAAGGGACTAGGTTGGTTATTATACTGTTTTCTGTAATTTATTGTTAATGATATGACGAGAATATCGGTAGTTATTTGCAATGGCGGTAAATGGAATAAATACAGTTAGTTATATTTTCTCTTAATATTGTGCGGTATGGAAGTCCAATAAAGGCATGGTGGTTTGGATGTGTTGGAAATTTTAAATATAAACAATAAGATAAATTCTTATCGGTTCGGG
The DNA here is from genome assembly GCA_963532335.1 of uncultured Neisseria sp. Classification (GTDB taxonomy): domain Bacteria; phylum Pseudomonadota; class Gammaproteobacteria; order Burkholderiales; family Neisseriaceae; genus Neisseria. The sequence goes on from CAUSKT010000009.1 coordinate 28,594, forward strand.
CGGCAACCGGATGCAGGTGGCGATGGGCAGAGGGTACGGTCGGTTTGGCGTGGATTGGCAGGCTGTGTCAGCTTCAATGGATTGTAAAGGAAACAGGAGGCTGTCTTTTGTTTACAACAATCTGAAGATTGGAAGGGATGGGGTATTGTACAGTGAATCTAGGGGGGCGAACTTTAAATCGGTATGCCATTATAGTGGATTAACTTTAAACCAGTACGGTGTTGCCTCGCCTTAGCTCAAAGAGAACGATTCTCTAAGGTGCTGAAGCACCAAGTGAATCGGTTCCGTACTATCTGTACTGTCTGCGGCTTCGTCGCCTTGTCCTGATTTAAATTTAATCCACTATATCTTGCTTAAACTCAAATAAGATGATTTTTATCGCATCTGTTGAAAGGCATGACAAAAAGTCGTCTGAAACTTGATTTTTCCGTTTCAGACGACCTTTTTGGCAGAAAACAGCTAGTTTCCGGCTTTAAGCTTTGTTTTCCGGCGCTTCTTTTTTAACCGGTTTCTTGCCATCCTGCGGAGAATGGTAGGCGTAGTAGTCATACATACTGTTGGCTTCGCGCTTCATGCCGTTCAGGATGACGCCTTTGATATTGATCTTGTTCTGACGCAGACGGTCGGCACTGATTTCAAGCTCTCTGGTGGTAGTGTTGCCGTAGCGGCTGACCAGCAGAACCGTACCTGCCAGCTGTCCGACGATGGTTGCGTCGGTCACTGCGAGGACAGGCGGGGTGTCGATAATCACGTAGTCGTAACGTTTTTGGGCGTTTGCCAGCAATTCTGTGAAGCGGCTGTCCATCAGCAGCTCGGATGGATTTTTAGGATAACCGCCGTTGCTGATGAGGTGCAGGTTTTCAATCCGCGTTTCACAGACGGCTTTGGCAGGGGAGACATGGCCGGAAAGGATGTCTGCCAAGCCGTATTCGGGCGTCAGTTTGAACAGTTGGTCCAAATAGCCTTTACGCATATCGGTATCGATCAGCAATACGCGTTTGCCTGATTGTGCCATTACGGTGGCGAGGTTGGCGGAAATAAAGGATTTGCCCGCTTCCGGAGCCGCACCGGTAATCATGAGGACATTGTTGCGCGCATCCAGCATGGAGAAGTAGATGTTGGTACGCAGGGCGCGGATGGCTTCGACGGCGACATCGGAGGCGTCCTCGTTTGCCAGCAGATAATTGGAGCGGCCGGTTAGGGATTTGAATTTGCGTTTCAACAGGTCGCGTTTTTGCTGAGTTTTGGAGTAGGGTACGAGGGCGGCGACTTCGAGATTGAGGTTTTCAATCTCTTCAGACGACGTGATGCCTCGGCGCATACGGCCTTGCAGCATGACCCACATGGAGGCGAGCGCGCCTGCGGCAAGCGCGCTTAATGCAGTAATGACGGCTTTGCGCGGGGCGATCGGTTGTTCCGGCGTGTAGGCATGGTCAACGACGCGGACATTGCCTTGCGCGCTGGCTTTCATGATGTTGAGTTCTTGTTGTTTCGCCAAGAGTTGGACGTAGGTCGCTTGGTTGGTTTCTACGTCGCGGGTCAGGCGGATGACTTCCTGTTGGGTGTTGGGCAGGCCGGCGATTTGCTGGTTGATTTTGCTCTTGGCGCGTTCGAGTACCGCCAGTTTGTCCAAAACGGCTTTATAGGAAGGGTGTTCCGGAGTATACAGTTCCGCCAAGCCTGCTTCTTCAGTTTTGAGCAGGGTGATTTGGGTTTCGATGCTGGTCAGGCTTTCAAGCGCGCCTTTGGACTCAAGCGGAATGTCGAGCGAACCGGCGCGTTCGCGGTAAGCATTGAGTTTGTTTTCTGCTTCTTGCAGGGTTTCTTTCAGACGAGGCAATTCTTCGCTGATGAACGCCAAGCCGCTGGAGGCGACTTGAATGTCGCGTTCGCGGTTTTGCGCGACGTAGTTGTCGGCGATGCTGTTGAGGACGGCGCTGGTTTTTTTCGGATCAACATCGGTGTAGGCAAGGTTGATGATGGGGCTGGTTTTGCCTTTGCTGATGACCGAGAGTTGGTTTTTGATGTTTTCGATGGCGCTGAGCTTGGAAAACTTGGTCAACTCGAAATCCTGCTCTGTTTCGGCAAGGATTTGGTCGACTTTCAGAACGGTTTCGTTATTGATTTTCAGCGGAGTACCGACGCGACCTTCTTTGGCTGTACCGTTCGGGAGCGTCAGGATATAGTTTTTGCTGTCTTTGACGGTCAGTTTGAAGGGTTTGTTGATCCATTCTTCGGAAACGGTAAATGTACCGATTTTCAAAATCGGATCGTCGTTGCCGCTGAGGTTGTGAATCATGTTGCCGAAAACCGGAAAATAGGTGGCTTTGACTTCTTGGTCAAGCTGAAGCTCGTCAACGGTTTTGCCTATAACCATGCGTGATTGGACCAATTCGATTTCGGCTTCGGAAGGTGCCGGCTCGTTGGAAAGCATGTTGTTGATTTCGGTCAGAATCTGGTTTTGTTTGGTTTCGATTTCCAACATGGCGTCGGCGCGGTAGACAGGCGTGGACGCAAAGCTGAAAACGGCACCGAGCAAGCCGCCCGCAATCAATGCGGTGGCGATTTTGGATTTGTGCAGCCACAGATTGTGCAGTTGTTGGCCGAAATCGATTTCGTCGTTGTTGGAGGATGCTGATGACGGATATTGTTTATACATCAGTAGGCTTTCTGTTTGGATTTAATTGATTGAATCCGGCGTAAGTGAGTGTTATGCCGGGGTTGGTCCGTTCAATTTTTCAGCCCAAGTCTCGGCTGCGCTTTGTATTTGTTGGAATACGGCTTCAAACATTTCGCTGCTTTGTTTGAACGGGTCGGGTATGTTTTTCTTGGGCAGCCATTGGGCGAGCAGGATGGTTTTCCCGCGCGCGGAAGGCAGGATGTCGGCAACCATATCGATATGGGCCGGCTCCATCACCAAAATCAGGTCTGCTGCGTTGCACATTTCAGGGGTCAGTTGGCGGGCGGTGTGTCCGGCAACGACTACGCCGTGTTTAAGGGCGGTTTTAATGGCTTGGAAGTCGGCATCTTTTCCCGCCAATGCGTTGATGCCGGCCGAACTGACACGGTGTCCGGGCAGCTTTTTCTGCAAGATGCGCTCCGCTATCGGGGAGCGGCAGATATTTCCCATGCATACTACTAAAATATTTTGAAACATAAGAGAAGCGGTATTTTTTCTTGTATAGGGTCAAATCATGATAAAACGGTTTGCGGTCGGATATTTGGTCGGTCTGAAAAGGTTTTGTTTATATGTCGTCAGACGATAAATAACCAACCCGCCGTTTTGCCTGACAGCAGGTGCTGTCAGGCGCCATCAGGTTATTTGAACGTGTTGTCGATAGCGTTGACGTTGCTGAAGAAGCTGGTCAATTGCGACACTACGCGGTTCCAACGGGTAACCGGGGCGGCAGTCACATAAACAACGTCGTTCGGACGCAGGTCGAAGTCGCTGCCCAAGGCGTAAGCGGTCGCGTCTTTCAGGTTAAGTTGGTAAATGTGGATAGGTTTGGCCGCATCTTCGGGCGCTCGGCGGATGACGAATACGCCGGTTGCGTCTGCCAAGGCTTGGTTCATGCCGCCGGTTTCACCCAAGGCTTGAGTGAGGTTCAGGCCGTGGTTGCCGATAGGCAGGGTGGCTTGGCGGCCGACTTCGCCCATAACGTACACTTTGCTGTTGCTGTTGTTCGGAACGTAAACGATGTCGCCGTTGCTTAAGAGGTGGTTTTGCGACATATCGCCGTATTGCATGATGTTTTGCAGGGAGATGGTGCGGTCAACGCCGTTGTGCGTCCATTTGATGTTGTGGGTGTCGGCATTTTGCGCCACGCCGCCCGCTTGGTTGACAGCATCGAGGATGGTCATGGGGACGTTGGTAATCGGCAGTTGTCCTGCTTGTCCGACGGCGCCGGAAACGGATACGCGTTGCGAGCGGAATTCGGTTACGTTGATGGCGACTTGGGGATTTTTAAGATAGCGTTTCAGACGACCTGTCAGGATGTTTTGCAGCTCGTCTATGGTTTTACCTTGCGCTTGGATTTTGCCGACCAGCGGATAGGTGATGTAGCCGCCTTCGTCCACCCATGCGCCTCGGCTGACTTGGTTGGTTTGCGGGTTGCTTTGTTGTACGGGCGAATTGAGGTCGGTGTGCGCCCAGACCATGATGTTCAATACGTCGCCTTTACCGATATGGTAGCGGTAGGCGGCTTTGCTGCGCTCAAGCGCACCGTTGTTTTGTGACAACACTGGCGGTTTGCGCATTTTTTCAACGAGGCCGAAGGTGATCGGATAGATGGCGACGCGCTTGTCGAATTTGGTGTCTGCTACGGTTTCGCCGTTTTCGTAAACGATGGTTTTGTTGCGTGTGTTGATGGTGGAGCCGGGAATGACGGTGCTGCTGTTGCAGGCGGTCAGTGCCATCAGGGACAGGCTGATGAGGGCAAGCTGTTTTTTCATGTCGGTATCCTTGTCAGTCTTATCGGGGTCGTCTGAAAACTTTCAGACGACCTTTTTGTGGAATGTTTTGCTTTGTCGGTCGGGTATTTAATGTGTCTGCTGCCAAACCAAATCGCAAATATCGTCTTTGGGATTAAAGCCGGCGGGGGCTTCGAGCAGCAGGGCGCGCAGGGTTTGTTGGTCTGAATTTGAGCACGCTAAGTCCATACGCATAATTATGTCATTTAATTGCGCCCATGGCAGCATTACTTCGCTGGCGGTCATAATTCGGGGATGAGTGGTTTTTTGCACTTCGTCTCCGATGAGCAACTCTTCGTAAAGTTTTTCGCCCGGACGCAGTCCTGTAATTTTAATTTCGATATCGCCGTCGGGATGTTGGGCATCTTTCAATTTCAGGCCGCTAAGCGTAATCATTTGTTTGGCTAAGTCAATGATTTTAACAGATTCGCCCATATCCAACACGAATACGTCGCCGCCTTTGCCCATCGCGCCCGCTTGAATGACGAGTTGGGCGGCTTCGGGAATGGTCATGAAGTAGCGGGTGATGTCTTGGTGGGTCAGGGTGATGGGGCCGCCTTCGGCGATTTGTTTTTCAAACACGGGGACGACGGAGCCTGAAGAGCCTAAAACGTTGCCAAAACGCACCATGCAGAAGCGGGTGTGTTGGCCGGGTTCGGCGGCAAGCGCCTGCAGGCAGAGTTCCGCCATGCGTTTGCTGGCGCCCATGGTGTTGGTCGGGCGCACGGCTTTGTCGGTGGAGATAAGCACGAAGGTGTTGACGCCGGATTCGACGGCGGCTTGGGCGCACAAGAGCGTACCGAAGACGTTGTTGCGTATGCCTTCGACGGTGTTGAACTCGACCATGGGGACGTGTTTGTAGGCGGCGGCATGATAGACGGTTTCAACGCCGTACGCGGTCATGACACTGATCAGGCGTTCTTTGTTTTGCACGGAGCCGAGCAGGGGGACGACTTCGATTTGACTGCCGGCGGCTGCCTGAGTTTCGCGCAATTCTTTGTCTATGCTGTACAGGGAGAACTCGGACAGTTCGAACAGCAGCAATTTGGACGGGCGGCATTTCAGGATTTGGCGGCAGAGTTCGGAGCCGATGGACCCGCCCGCACCTGTCACCATCACGGTTTTGCCGGTAATGTCCGCGCCCATGAGTTCGGGGCGCGGGGCGACGGGGTCGCGGCCGAGCAAATCGACGACAGAGATTTTTTTCAGCGCGCTGACTTTGATTTTACCGTCAACCAAGTCTTTCATGCCGGGGATGGTCAGCACTTCGCATTTGTATTTTTCGAGGCTTTGGATGATGCGGCGGCGTTCTTCCTGAGTGGAGCTGGGGATGGCGAGCAGGATTTTTTCCACACCGTAGCGGTCGATGAGCGATTGGATGTCTTCAGGACCATAGACGGTCAGATCGTAGATGACGGTGCGGCGGATTTTGGGGTTGTCGTCCACAAAGGCGACAGCGGAATATTCGTTGACCTGTTTGATGGCTTCCAGCAGTTGGCGGCCGGATTGTCCTGCGCCGTAAATGATGACGGGCGCCATTTGTTTTTTGTGCCGGTCGGTCAGGATGGCGCGCAGAATCATGCGCGAACTGGTGATACAGACGACCAGCAGCAAGAAATAAACGACGGGCAGGGCAAGGTGCAGTTTGCGTTCGAAAACCAGGGTGGTCAGGCAGAACAAGACTGCCGAAATCAGGCTGCCGAATGCGGCGGCGGTCAGGACGCGGGTGCTGACGAAGCGGGTAACGGCGCGGTACAGCCCCAGTCTGACAAACAGGGCGATGGTCAAAAAGGCGGTCGAGCCGAAGGCAAGCCAGTTCGCCATGCTTGCCCATTCGTCGGAGTATTGGACTCGGAGGCTTTGCGCGAACCAAAAGGCGATAAAAATCATCAAAACGTCGTGGATGACGAAGAAGGTTTTCTTGACGTTGCGGGGCAGGGATAACAGGGTTTCCAAATTCATTTTGGTATGTTCTGAATAATGTTGTGGGTGGGTTTCAGACGACCCCGGTCATGCAAAGGTCGTCTGAAAAGACGTTTGTTGCTACGGAGCATTGGTTTTCCGTATGTGTCGGCTGCTTGCCGGTTCCCTTTTTTATTCGGCTGAAGCGGTAAACCGCCGCCGTCCCGATGATACGGGCGCGGCGGTTTGTACTTTATGCTGTGGCTTCTGCCAACACAGCTTCGATGTGTTCTTTGCAGAACGCGATTTCGTCGTCGGTCAGCGTCGGGTGCACCAAGAACATCAGGCTGGTGTCGCCCAGTTGGACGGCGTTTTTCAGTCGCTCTTTCGGCCGCCATGGCGTGTTGTCGAAGGCTTTTTCCAAATAGACTTCGGAGCAGCTGCCTTGATAGCAGGGGACTTTGCGCGCGTTCAGTTCGTTCACGATGCGGTCGCGTGTCCAGCCTTCTTTGAGGTGTTCGGGTTTGACGAAGGCGTAGAACTTGTATTGCGCGTGTTCGATGTAGTCGGCGACTTCAATCAGGCGGATGCTGGCGAACTTGCCCAAACTTTCCGCCAGCTTGGCGGCGTGTGCTTGGCGGCGTGCCGTCCATTCGGGCATACGTTTGAGCTGGATGCGGCCGATGACCGCCTGCATTTCCATCATGCGCCAGTTGGTGCCGAAGCTTTCGTGCAGCCAGCGGAAGCCGGGTGCGTGTTCGCGGTGGTACACGGCATCGTAGCTTTTGCCGTGGTCTTTGTACGACCACATTTTGCTCCACAGCTCTTTGTCGTTGGTGGTGACCATGCCGCCTTCGCCGCCGGTGGTCATGATTTTGTCTTGGCAGAACGACCATGCGCCGACGTGTCCGATGGAGCCGACGGATTTGCCTTTGTATTTCGCGCCGTGCGCTTGGGCGCAGTCTTCAATCACCCACAAATCATGTTCTTTTGCCAAGTCCATGATACCGTCCATTTCGGCGGGCATACCGGCGAGGTGGACGACGATGATGGCTTTGGTATTCGGCGTCAGCGCGGCTTTGATGGTTTCGGCGCTGATGTTTTGGCTGTTCAAATCCACATCGGCAAACACGGGGTTTGCGCCTGCGGTAACGATGCAAGAAGCGGAGGCGAGGAAGGTGCGCGAGGTAACGATGACGTCGTCGCCTGCGCCTATGCCCATTGCTTTGAGCGCGACATCGAGTGCCAGCGTGCCGTTGGAAAGGGCAACGGCGTATTGCGTGCCGGCGAAGGCGGCGAATTCTTTTTCAAATTCGCGGCATTCGCTGCCCGTCCAATAGTTGACTTTGTTGGACAGCAGGACTTTGGAAACGGCATCGGCTTCTTCTTGGGTGAAGCTCGGCCACGGGGAGAGGGATGTGTTAAGCATTGGCTTTTCCTGCGAAAAGGCTGGTGGAGTCTTTGGGGGCGACTTCTTCCAGCAGTTGGCGGTTGATTAAGGTGTATTTTTGACCGTTGATTTCGACGTATGCACCGTCGTAAGGCGGGAACCAGAAGGCACGGATTTTTTTCTCGACATCGTCGCCGTCATGGATTTGCTTCATGGCTTCCATTTCGTCGCGGCTGACGTAGCGGCCGCCGATGTTGGGCGTGGTCGGCAATTTGGCTTGCGCTTCGACGGCGCGGGCGATAATGCGTTGTGCGAACGGCTCCAATGCCTGCATGGTCTTGCGTTCGAGCGATTGGGCGGTTTCGGCAGAAGAATCAATGGGGAAGCGGTCCACTTCGATGATTTCGCCGGTGTCGATGGAGGCATCGACGTAGTGTGCGGTGCTGCCCCATTCGGACAATTCGTCCATGATGGCGAGGTTGTAGCCGCCTGTGCCTTTGTATTCGGGTAACAGGGCCGGGTGGAAGTTGATCGTACCCAAGCGCGGGACGGTCAGGAATTCGTCGCGCAGTTTGCGCCAGTAGAGTACGGACAAGCCCAAGTCGTATTTCAGACGACCTTCTTTCATTGCTTCCAAGGCGGTGTCGAAAGTGTAGAGCGGCAAGCCCAATTCTTTGGCGGCGGCAGCCGTCGGCGAGCCTTGCAGGTGGCTGTCGGTCAGTACGCCGACGATTTCGATGCCGTTTTGTGAAGATAAGAGCCGGAGCAGGTTGGCGGAAAGCCGTTTACGTCCCATGAATAATATTTTTGTCATGTGAGAGTCCTTTTTGTTTTATCAGCTAATGTGTGATTTTGTTGAACAGTCCGAAGGGGCAATCAGCTGCGCCAAATCCTGCAGGGAGCTGATCCACGCATCGGGATGGTGTTCTTTGTTAAAGTTTTCGGGTAAGTGGTGGTGAATATTGTGCTCGGACGGATGCAGCCCTATGGTGATCCAGCCCAAAGCGTTCGGCGCGATGAAGTCTTTGGAAAGGTTGTCGCCGATGTAGATGAAACAGTCTGCCTTTTCGGCATATTTGTCTTGTAAATAGCGGAAGCGTTTGCCGTCGGGCTTTTCCGAAGCGCAGGCTTCGGAGACGAGGATGTCGTCAAACAGGGAATACAGCCCCAAGGCTTCCAGCTTCAAGCGTTGGGTCAGGCTTCTGCCGTCGGTAATCAGCGCGCGTGCGGCGAAGGGCGCGGTCAGCTCGGACAGGAAATCATGCGGGGCATACGGCGTCAGCGTCGGGCGGTGCAGCCGGTATTGCCACAGAAGAACCTGTTTTTCCGATTCGTTGAAACCGCAGTGGCGGCACAACTTGTCCAGCCAGTCTTTGCCGTCGGGGTCGATACTGCGCCATAGGTCGTCTGAATCCCAATCGGGATACAGGGCGGCAACGGTATCGACGATTGCGCGGATACCGGAGAGCTTGTATTCGTATTCCGAGTACAGCGTATCGTCCAAGTCGAAGACAATGACGGCGGTTTCGGGATTAATCGTTTTCATGAACCAAGACCTTGGCATCGTAGCGCAGCATGATGAGATTGTTTTCCCAGTCGTCTGAAAACGGGATTTCTTCGTTGCGGAAGTATTCGTGCATCAGCCAGCCTGGGTAATTGCCGCCTGCAGCATACGTCAGCGGGAAGCCGCCGCCGAAGCGGGGGTTGATTTCCACGCCGTAGAATTCGCCAGTTTCTTCGTTGCAGAAGAACTGCGCCGTAATGCAGCCGCGCGCGCCTTCCAATACCGCCATTTTTTCCAGCAGCGTTTGGTAGAGGCTGTTTTTGCGGGTAATGCCTTTGCTGACTTCGCCGGAACGCACTTCCAAGCGTTTTCGCGGGATGGCGCATTTCAGACGACCTTCATGGTCGTAATACATATCGACGGTAAATTCGGAAAATTCGTTTTCGATGTCGATAAGCTCGCAGAACATCAGCTTGGGGTCGTCCACGATTTCAGGCGTCAGGCAGGCTGGCGTGTCGATCCGTTTGGCACCGATGGCGCGGCTGCCGTCGTAGGGTTTGGCAAAGCAAGGGAAAACCAGCTTCTCGCGGTCGTAAATTTCGGGCGAGCGTATGCCGTAGCGGGCAAACAAGCTGGCGGTTTTCCGTTTGTCGCGGCATTGCGCGATGAATTCCGAGTCGGAAACGACGATGTGGATGCCTGCCGCCTCGAAGCGTTCGCGCTCGTCTGCCAGCTTTTGCAGTTCGGTGTCTATGGTCGGGATGATTAAACCGATGTTTTCGCGTACCGCCAGATCGAAAATGCTGTCGATATATGAATCGGCGCTAATCAGCGGCACTTCAAACGAACCGTCCGAAACGTGGCAGGCGGAGGACATACGCGGCACCAAATCCGTCGTCAAAATCTTGACGTCGTCTGAAAACTTGGCCGCTTCGGTTTGAAAATCCTGTACCAATTCAACGCGCCTTCCCGCGGAAAGGATAAGTACGTTATTTTTTCGCATCAGTGTCATTTCCTGTGAAATAGGGCATGGTGGCTTCTCCCTCAGCCGAAATACCTTCTTTGATAAAGACTTTTTTGACTGTCAGAAACAGGATTTTCATATCCAGCCAAAAACTGTAATGGTCGATATACCAAATATCGTGTGCGAACTTTTCGTCCCACGAAAGCGCGTTGCGCCCGTTGACCTGCGCCCAACCGGTTACGCCGGGCCTCATTTCGTGGCGGCGGTTTTGAAATTCGTTGTAAAGCGGCAGGTAGCTCATCAACAGCGGACGCGGGCCGACCAGGCTCATCTCTCCTTTTAGAACGTTCCAAAGCTCAGGAAGTTCGTCCAAGCTCGTCGCGCGCAGTTTTTTGCCGAAAGGGGTCAGCCGCTCGCTGTCGGGCAGCGGGTTGCCGTCTTTATCGACCGCATCGCGCATGGAGCGGAATTTGATCATTTTGAACGGTTTGCCGTCTTTGCCCGGCCGCTCTTGGGTGAAGAAGACGGGTTCGCCCAAGTTTTTGCGGATGAGGTATATCAAAATCAAAAATACGGGCGAGAGGAAAATCAGTCCTGAGGCAGAGGCAATGATGTCAAACAGGCGTTTGAAGAATTTACTCATGGGCTAATCTTTCAATCAGGTTGACGATTTTTTGATACGCCACGTCGCGCTTGAAGCGGCGGACGATTTCGTCGGATTGAACGGGGTCGTTTTTGCGCGCCAGAATGTCTTTGGCGGCTTGGACGAAGCTGTCCACATCGCCGGAACGGTAGTCCGCATGCGGCAGCAGGGTGAGGACTTCGGCAACTTCGTCGTTGACCTGGCTGTTCAGAATCGGTTTTTGCAATGCCATATAGTCGGACAGTTTGTTGGTAATCGACTGCATGGCGTAGGAATGGATGGCGTTGACGGAGATGTCGCAGCCCTTGGCGACCGACATCATTTCGGCGTAGGGGATGTAGCCGTAAAACTGGATGCCCTCGCAGGCGTATTGTTTGAGCCTGTCCAAATCGGGGCCGCCGCCCATGATGTGCAGCTCTACATTTTCGCCGTCGTCCAAAAGTTTCCGAACGCCTTTGCACACGGTTTCCACGTCATAGCTGTAACTGAGCGTACCCAAGTAGAAAAAACGGGTTTTGCTGTCGCCGAAGTCTTTTGCCGGCGCGGCATCGAGTTTCGGAAAATCCGCGCCGATATAGACGACTTCGCCGGGTACGTTCGGATTGGCTTCTTTGGCGCGGTCGAGGTAGGTCTGAGATACGGCAACCAGCGCGTCGGCGTAGCGGTAGGCACGGTTGGCGCGGGAAGAGAAGGGCAGCAGGTTGTGCGGGATTTTTTTCAAAAACGGCACGACCGAGGAGAAGGATTCCGGCCATACGTCCTGCACGTCGATAATCAGCTTGTAGCCCAAACGCGCTTTGTGTTCGCCCAAAAGCAGGTTGGTGGCGATCAGCGGATAGGCGGAAAAGACGACGTCTTGTTCGCCCGGACGGCAGTTGTTCAGCCATTGCTCAAAATTTTTGACGAACACATGATGGCTTTTGACGCGGTCCAGTGAGACGTTTTTACCGTAGCCGCTTTCTTTCAGCAGCATGACTTTCAGACGACCTTGCGAAGCAGATTCGGCATCTTCAGGTCGTCTGAAAGATTTGTCGTAGTGTTTGAAATTGCTGGTAATCAGCAATACGTCATGAGACTGCGACAATAGCTCGGCGAGATACCAGAAGCGGTTGAAATGCGGCTCGGACGGCAGCGAACAGTAGGGGGCGACGATGGTGATGTTCATATTTTCAGACGACCTCACATATCGTAAGCGGCCATTGTGGTGCGATAGATTTCATCATCGGAACATAAGGTCTCAACGTGTTTATGCAGGGCTTTGCCCATCTTTTCGCGTAACTCGGGCTGCTTGATGAGTTTATCGACGGCTTCGATAAAGGCTTCGTCTTCGCCGAAGGGGAAACAGTATCCGGTTTCGCCGGTAATGACCATTTCGGAAATACCGCCCATGTTGTAGGTCACGACGGGCGTGTCGTAGAGGCCAGCTTCAAGGATGTTGTTGCCGACGCCTGCGCCGTGGTCGCCGATGCAGTGCGGCGTGTTCACCAAAATATCCACGTCTTTGAAATAGCCGGTCAAATCGCGTACGCCGCCGAGGAAGGTGACTTTGTCGTCTATGCCCAGGCGTTTCGCTTGCGCTTTCAGATTGTCCATTTCTTCGCCTATGCCTGCTACGTTCAGGCGCACGGGCATATTGCGGTCGACCATTTTCTTAAAGATGTCCAGCATCACATGCACGGCGCGGACGGTATCCAAGCGCGACAGCGTGCCGAGCATGACGTAGTCTTTGGCGGTTTTTTCAGGAACGTAATCGGCTTTGTGCAGGGCGTTGTAGGTGTAGGTGATGCGGTTGGCAGGGAAACCGTGGCGGATGAGTTTTTCCTGTTCGTGTCTGCAGTTGCCGATGATGTATACACCCAGTTTGTCGAAAAGTTTGGCGATTTTCGGATAAGTTTCGGCATCCAAACCGCGCGCGTGGTAGAACACTTTGGTTTTCGGCGAAGAGATTTTCGCCGCGATGGCACAGGCGGGAACGATACGCGCCATTTGACAATGGATGATGTCGGGTTTTTCTTGTTTCAACATCTTCATGTAGGCGAACATGCCTTTGATGTAGCCCAAGATGCCGCCCTGATAAAAATCAATCGGACGCCATTGGATGCCCAAGGCTTGGGCTTCTTTGATGAGCGGGCCATCGGAAGAGGCAAGGACGACCTCGTGGCCGCGCTGCCTGAGCAACCGTCCCAAGCGGAAGGTCGCATTTTCAGTGCCGCCGAGGCCGGACATGGAAGTAGTCAAAACAATTTTTTTCATATCGTGTTTTCTATCAAGGGGTGTATCGGTACGCGTTATACGCCGTATCGCGCTGCGGCAGGACGCTGTACAGGAAAATCAAAAAGCAAGGCAGCCAGAGGAAGGGCATACGCAAAATGGTGGACGGGATGAAACCGCCCAAAATAAACAGGCCGATTGCCACCAAGCCGATGGCTTTTTGTTTGTTCCGCAGGTTTTGGCTTAAAAAGACGTTCACTGCATACCAAATGATGTAACAGACGAAGCCGATTAAGGAAATCATGCCGAAGCCCAAATACAGTTCGATGATGAAACTGTGCGGATTTTCAAAACCGAGGCTGTCGCTCAAATGCCCGCCGAAGTATTCCTGAAAGTTTTTAGGGCCGTAACCGTAAAGCAAAAGTGGCGGATTGCTCCAGAAGTAGTTGTAAATTTCTTGGCGGTAGCCGACCGAGTTGTCACTCTCCAAATTGAACAGGAACAAATACAGGCGGGAAGAAATGTTTTCCAAAAAGGCATTGCCGTGCATCGAGAGCAGGAAATCGGCAATGTACTGTTTCGGAATCATCGACAAGCCTGCGCCTGTAACGCCTATGGTCATCAGCGTAAACAGCCCGTTGTTACGGTAAATCAAGTTCAGGATAAACAAAATGATGTAACTCATCGTCGCCGTACGCGATGCGCTGGCGAAAACAATCGCGCCCAAACTCAAAAATAAAATCCAGCCGAAAAAATATTCCCTCTTGTTGACGCCGATATTGAAAAATATCAACACGGCAGGGGCGAAGAAGAGGGCGGTCGTACCCAAGTTGTTGGGGTTGAAGAAAAAGCCTTTAATCACGCCGGCCTCAATCGCCAAAATTTCGTCTGATTTGACAAACTGGATGCCGGTCAACACCTCGATAACGGGCGGAATAATGATAAAGGCGCAAAAGTAAACCAACAGCCTGCGTACGAAGCGCAAGGGGTTTTCGTGTCGGCTCAAAATCAGATACAGCAGGTAAAACAAACCGGCGACCGACAGGAAGAAAAAGGTATCCATGACCCTGACCGAATCCAAGGGCGTAATGAACAGATGGATCGCGCTCCAGCCGGTCATCAGCCCGACCGCCATCAGCATGAGTCCTGCCTTGCTGTTGAATGTTTTGTTTTCTATGAAAAAAATCAGCAGTGTGGCAGGCACCAGCAAAAGGGTCAGCGGATTGTCGATACGCGGAATTCCCAGCTTATACGACAGCATCGGCCCCAGCATGTAGGCGGTAACCATCGTATAAAGCATAGTAATGTATATATTTTGTTTTTTAATTTTCACGTTGCTTCCTGAAATTTAGGTCGTTCCAAGAGCTTTATTATATGCAGAAATGATTTGTTCGGTAACGGGACGCTCTCCAAATTCTTTCAGGCAGTTTTCGCGCAACAGGCGCGGGAAATATTTTTTCCGGTTCCGATAGAGGGAGATAAGTGCTTCCGTCAGCGATTTTTGGTCTCCGACATCGACCAAAAGCCCGTTGGATGGATTGACGATAGTCTCAGGACCGCCACAGCGCGTCGCGATGACGGGCAGCCCTTGAGCCAAAGCCTCGATGAAAACGACGCCGAAAGTTTCGTGGCGGCTGGCCAATACGAAGGCATCGCTTTGATACATCAATTCCAAGACTTCTTCGTTTTTCAGACGACCTTCAAAGATAACGTTGTTTTCCAGCCCCAAATCTTTTGCCAAACGGTGCAGCTTGAATTCTTCGTAGCCGCCGCCGCCGATTTTCAGTTTCAGGTTCGGATAGGCTTTGACTGCTTCGGCAAAGGCGGGCAGCAGGATGTCGTAGCCTTTTTTATGTTGCAGGTGCGCGACCGAGCAGAAGGTAAAGTCTTCGTTGGCGGGTTTGTCGGCAAGGTCGATCGGCGCTTCAAAGCTGGCGGACAGGATATTGGGAACATATTGCCACTCCAATCCGCGGTATTCTTCTTTCAGCAGTTCGGCAAAGTCGCGGCTGACTGCCAGGCGGCAGGCGGCGTTTTGGGCGGCGACATACATCAGCGGGCGTTGCCAGTTGCGGATAAGTTTGCGGGCGTAGGTGGTACTGTGTTCGGTGATGACATATGGAATGCCGGTTGCTTTGTGGATTTCGTATGCAATGATGCCGCCACTGTTGACGCAGTGCGCGTGCAGGACATCGGGCATGCCGTGGTCTGCAACGTATCGGTGGAACAGTTTCATACTGGCGGCGATTTCCCGTTTGCGGTCGATATGCGGGATGCGCGGGAAGAAAAACATGCTGTCGTACACATAAGTCGGTACGTCTTTGTCGATGTAGGTCCTTATTCCGTAATTTTTCGGGTTGAACGCAGTTTTTGCCTGAGTTCTGAACGAACGGAATATCGGTGCGACGACCCCTACTTTAACTCCGGAGCGTTGCAAGGCTTGTGCTTGCAGGCGGAAAAAGATTCCGTTGACGTCGTCCGGAGTGGATGGATACCAAGAAGGAATGATTAATGTATGCATGATAATACCTGTGTCGAGTGTGTCGGCGTACAAGCCGCATGGGTTGCGGACAGGGCACAAAATCAAAGATTCTCGGTGAGTAAGCGTTTTGTAGCGGCAGAATCAAAAACTGCACGCAGTATGGTTGTTATTGTGTTGAATGTTTTTTATTCAGACGACCTTTCACTGCCGATAAAGCTGAAGAAAGTGGTGTTTTGTATTTCACAGTCAGGGCAATCAAACCTGCCAGCCAGATTAAAGCAAAAATGTAGTAGTTGCCGGTGTTGCCGAAGTAGGTGTAGCCCAGGCACAAAATCAGGCAGAGTGCGGTATGGGTATAAATTTTCCGGCAGGGCAGCTTCTGCCACATCCTTGAAGACAATTCGGTCTTAATGAGCATAAACACCCAAAAAGAAGTCGCGCTCGCCATTGCGGCGCCCCGTGCGCCCAAGAGCGGAACCAGCCAATACAGCAGGCCGAAGTTCAGCAGGAATGCCGCAATATTGACTGCGGTAATCAGCCAGGTTTTTTTGACGACGTTCAAACCGATGCCGGTCACTTCCGTCAGCGTATAAAACAAAGGAAACATCATGCACGACAGTAAAATAAACTGTACCGATGCATATTTCCCGGGAAGAATCCAAGTGACCACCGGCGAAAAAATACCGATAAAGCAAACCATCGCGCTGATGAGCGCAGTCATCGACAGAGTAATGCCGCCGATTTTGTCGAGGTTGGTGTTGTCTTCAACCCATTTGAACACCAATGGCGCCCATATGGTTGAGAATACGCTTTGGAAAATCAGGGCGACAGCGCCGAAGCTGACCGCCATCGAGTAAATCCCCAGTTGCTCCAAACTTGCCATTTCTTTCAAAACAAAACGGTCGATAGACGTCAGCCCCCAGTAGGCGAGATTGCCGAATGCCAAAGGCAGTCCGTATTGCAGACCCATTTTGTGCAGCTTTGCCGACCAAGGCGAACGGATGGCGGCGGCCAAATCGGTTCGGGTTTGGTAGATCAATACAGCGACGGTCAGTATTTGGGCGGCGGTATAGGCAAAGACCAGGCTGGTGGTATGGGTTGGCAAACCGATTAGGATGAAGAGCAAAACCAAAACCAAAATCAGGAATTTCGGTGTCAGCTGGCTGAGTGAGAAAGCAATTGCCTTTTCCTGCATCCGTAGGATGAGCGAGAAAAAGCGGATAAACAGGGTGGTCAGTAAAAAAACTAAAAACAGAATACCCAGCTTGGTGTTGTTCAAATCAAAAATAATTTCGGAAGGCCAAGAGGGATTCCACAAAAGTATCAGCAATACCCCGACAATGCTCAAAACAAACGGGGACAGGCTGAAGGATTTGAACAGCGCGGCTTTGTCTTCGCTGGCGTAGTATTCGCGGATATACGCCTGATCCAAGCCCAGCCCCAAAATCAGGATGGTCAGAGCGGATATGGTTTGCAGTAAGACGATACGGCCGATGTCTTCCGCAGGGTAGTACCATGAAATCAGCGGAAGCGAGAGGATGCCGAAAGCCGCACTGCCTATCGGACCCAAAGCATAGCCGAGTATTTTTCTTATATTCATAAATAGGAGGGATTTGTTGCCGCCAAGATTTTCAGACGACCTGAAAACGCAGCAGCATCATATAAATAAGGGCTTTCTTAGGTCGTCTGAAAACAAACGGTCTAAGAAAGCCGACTGCCTGCCGAAACCCGTCGGCAGGCAGTCTGCCTCAATCGTCAAAGGTGTTACGCTTTCACGACTTTCGGGTTTTTCGCAGGGAACTTGCCGCGCGTATCGACAATCAGTTTGGCGTGTTCGGCAATCATGTCGTAGTCAAACTTATCGTGGTCGGTGGTCAGCACCACGCAGTCGTATTTCGCTACGGTTTCCGGCGTCAGCGGCTCGCTCTTCAGGTCGAAGTAGTGGTGGCCGGGGATGTACGGGAACTCAAGCACGTGCGGGTCAGAGTAGGAAATGTTTGCACCCAATTTGTGCAGGCGGTCCATCACCTCCACAGACGGGCTTTCGCGCATGTCGTCCACATTTTTCTTGTAGGCGATACCCAAAACCAAGATTTTGCTGTCTTTGATGGAACGGTTGTGTTCGTTCAAAGCCAGGCCCACTTTGCTGATGACGTAGTCGGGCATATGGGAGTTCACTTCGCCTGCCAACTCGATGAAGCGGGTGTTCACGCCGTATTCGCGCGCTTTCCAAGTCAGGTAGAACGGGTCGATGGGGATGCAGTGGCCGCCCAAGCCCGGGCCGGGATAGTAGGCGACGAAGCCGAACGGTTTGGTTGCCGCGGCAGCGATGACTTCGTGAATATCGACATCCATTTTGTCGGCGACGATTTTCATCTCGTTCACCAAGCCGATGTTCACGGCGCGGTGGATGTTTTCCAGAAGTTTGGTCAGTTCGGCGGCTTTGGTAGAGCTTACCGGTACGACTTTGTCGATGGCAGGCTGATACAGTGCGATACCGACTTCCAAACAAGCAGGAGTATGACCGCCGATGACTTTCGGGATGGTGCGGGTTTCAAAATTCGGGTTGCCTGGGTCTTCACGTTCCGGAGAGTACACCAAGAACACGTCTTTACCGACTTTCAAGCCGCCTTCTTCAACGCGCGGCAGCAATTCTTCTTCGGTCGTACCGGGGTAGGTGGTGGATTCCAAAGACAGCACTTGACCGGCGCGCAGGTAAGGTTT
>CAUSKT010000010.1:0-44783 GCA_963532335.1 uncultured Neisseria sp.
TTTGAGCTAAGGCGAGGCAACGCCGTACTGGTTTAAAGTTAATCCACTATATTAAAGAGGGGGTTGTAGAAAGGCACATCAGCCTTTAAGAATGAATGAAGATTAACCATCAAGCCTTCACCATGCCGGATTACAGTCCACGCAACCTACTCCCCCAAGCAGGTAATCTTGCCAACCTTTTCTCCGTCCGGTTCGATTTCTGCTACATGACCTCCATATTTATCATCCCAAAAGAAACGCCCGTTTTTCTCATACCAAGGTTCGCCCAGTACATACCAAGCCTTGTCCAAACTGTCACCGGGGCGGATGGTTTCGCATGTCGCTCTACTCTTAAACGCACTCAACATACACGCATCATGTTGACGGCAATCGGGATTCATGCACCTGCCCTTGTCGTCATTCCAATTGCGATCCATTAATTTACAGGCTATCAAATTATAGTCATAAGCATAAAACCCGTATCCTGTCATCAACAGCGCAGCAATACCTAAGCTTTGTAAACGCGGCGTTAATTTCATATTTACTTCTCGCAAGATAAAAAGGTCGTCTGAAACGCCCTAACCTTCACGATATGCACACATCCAGCGGTCGGTTTTCTCCGAAAGCGCCTCAAGATAGGCGGCAAGGGTATCGTATTGTGCCGCTGCGCTGTCCAAGCGGTTGATGTCCCGGCGTGTCTGCTCGCCGTCGGGCATTTCGTCGATGTACCAGCCTATGTGTTTGCGGGCGATGCGCACGCCGGCGACTTCGCCATAAAACGCGTGCATGGCGCGGATGTGGTTCAAAATGGTGTCGTTGCATTCTGCCAAGCTCAAGGCAGGCGGCAAAACGCCGTGTTCGGCATAATGTTTCAAATCGCGGAAGAGCCACGGCCTGCCTTGTGCGCCGCGCCCTATCATGATGCCGTCGGCGGCGGTTTGTTTGAGGACGGCGGCGGCTTTTTGCGGCGAAGTGATGTCGCCGTTGACCCAGACGGGGATTTTCAGACGACCTTTGGTCTCGGCAATCAGATCATAAGCCGCTTCGCCTTTGTACATTTGCGTGCGTGTACGTCCGTGGACGGCAAGGGCGGCGATGCCGCAATCTTCGGCGATGCGGGCGATAGCAGGCAGGTTTTTATGATCGTCGTGCCAGCCCAAACGGGTTTTGAGGGTAACGGGAACGTCCACCGCGCAGACGACGGCTTCGAGAATGGCGGCAACCAGCGGCTCGTTTTGCATCAGCGCGCTGCCGGCTTGAACATTGCAGACTTTTTTGGCGGGACAGCCCATGTTGATGTCGATAACCTGCGCCCCGAGGCTGACGTTGTAACGCGCGGCATCCGCCATCTGCTGCGGATCACTGCCGGCAATCTGGACGGCAACGATGCCGCCCTCATCGGCAAAATCGCTGCGGCGCAGGGTCTTTCTGGTATTTCTAAGCGTCGGGTCGCTGGTCAGCATTTCGCACACCGCCCAACCTGCGCCAAAATCTCGGCAAAGTCGGCGGAACGGTTTGTCCGTAATGCCCGCCATCGGGGCGAGTGCAATGGGATTGTCGATAATGTAGCCGCCGATGCGCATGGTCAAACCGCCGTATGGAAAGGGCTGCCATTGTACAATTTTTAAGCAGGGTTTCCAATGGGATTTACTTTGACGGATAGGAAAAAAGGTCGTCTGAAAAAGTTCAGACGACCTTTGTTTTCCATTTACCTTGCTATTTTACTAAGTCGGCTATACCTGCCAAAATCAATGCGGTAAAGATAGAGACTGAACTCCCTATCATCAGAGAAAATAAGTCAATCAAACCCGACAACGCGCCCGTAAGAAGCAAAGCCAAAACAATCCATGTTCCATAAGGTTCGATTTGACGAAACTTCATAGACCATTTTGCATTGAGGAAAGAGTCAAGAATGACACCACCATCGAGCGGCAAAATCGGAAGCAGGTTAATGACGATCAAAACTATATTAATTGTCATACCAAACTGGGTCATGATCATTAATGGGTCAACATACGCCTCTGGGACAGCGCCACCTAAAAACGAGAGCATCGCCCAGAAATACACCAGAATCAGATTGGTTACTGGACCGGCAACGGCAATCCATCTCCGCGCGCTGCGCACATTCTTAAAATTGCGGGCATTAATCGGTATGGGGCGTACCCAGCCGTAAACAAACGGTGTTAACGCCAGGCTCAACGCAGGTACGATGATTGTTCCTATCAAATCGATATGCGCCATCGGATTTAATGTCAACCGTCCGAATTGTAATGCGGTGGGGTCGCCACAGCGATATGCAACATAACCGCGTGCAATCTCACGCATGACCAAGGAAAGCATCACCGGTGGGATAGCAAGCAGCACATAACTGAAATCAAAGTTTCCAAACATAGTTTTCCTTAAAAAGGTCGTCTGAAAAACTCAGACGAAATGCACCAAGGGCGCATCGTAGGTAAACACTGTCAAATTTGCAATAAGCAGGCCGCTCGAGAATCTCGGCGGCCTGTCGGCAGATGATTATTCTTCAGTTGCTGAATGTTCTTCAGTATTTTCTTCGGAATCAGTTTCTGCCTCTGGGTCATAACCCGATGGCAACAATAATCTAGATATGATAGGTACTGTCAACTCTTTTATGTCGATGACTTTTTCGCTTGCAGGCTTAAACTTGAATACGGGTTTGCCGTAATTGTGGTAAATACTTTCCATAACGATGTTCAACGCCTGAGTGTTGCTTTTGCTGTTGACCTGCGTATAAATACGCGTTGCCAACAATCTGCCTTTTCCATTCAGATAGTAGTCATAATAGAGAGGCATGCCGACCATCTTTTCAAAGCCGGAGTGCATTGAGAGGCCTTTCTCTTTTGTACTATCTATAAACTTGCCAAAGAATTTTTCAACTTTCTCGTAGCCTTCAGCCGTAGAGCCTTCCTCCGGTTTTTTCTTCAGAGCATCAAATTCTTTTTTGAATTCTTTAGCGAAAGCGTTGATAAAGAGCGGGTCATATTCGTCTTTATGGGTGTAATGGATGCGGTATTTTGCTTTGTTTTGCTTACCGAATTCATCCATATTTTCAAGGCGGTATGCCTCAGCAGGAGCAGCTTTGCTGGCTTCAATATAGGCTTTGAATGCCGCCTTTGCTGCATGACGCAAAGGAATGCCTTTGACCATCTCTTCATCTTTAAGCTGGATGCTGATGGGTTGCTCTTCAGCCAAACGCTTACGGATTTCTTCATCCGTAAAGATGCTCATAATCATCGAACTGAGCAATGGCTGGTCAATAGTCAGACTGAGATTTTCACCATCAATCAGCATGGGAGATTGGATATTCAATTGCTCATTGCGATGGTTAATGGAAATAGCGGGAATCCATTCGGCTTTTTTGGCAGGCAGGTCAATGGCTATATGCGATTTCAAACGCACACCTTCCAAATAACGTCCGACAACCGGATATTCTTGCCATTTATCGATCATTTCAGGGAACCATTTATCATTGTCGGTGTCCAGCAAGGCTTCTTTCAGCTTGGTCTGATCTTCTTCCGAAAGTTCGATTCCGTCTTCGTTCAATTCTTTGACTTGTTTGTCAAGTTCGGCTTGATCCTTCTTTGTTTCTTCCAAACGGGCTTTTTTCTCGCTTTCCGGCGCTACCCCTGCTTCGGCAGTAGAAGTATGAAACTTCACTTCGCTATCAATGTTATAGCTGTAATCATCCGTATAGACGCGATCAAGGGAAATTGCCATCATTTCATGGGCAGATTTGTTTTCAAGGCTGCTGCATGCGCTCAAACCAAATGCCGCCGCCAATACTAGACAAAACGTCTTTTTCATTTACTGTTCCTTAAAAAAACAATCCAATGGGAATGTAAATGACTTTTAACACAAATAATTTAATGTGACAACATCATTGTATTGTTCGGTTTCTAAAAACGCTGAAAGGTCGTCTGAAACGGCAATTTACCGTTTCAGACGACCTTTTAAACACCATTACAAAATGCCGTTATGGTAAGTCTGATCATCAATCATGGTCGGATATTTCGGGTGGTTGGCATAAACAGTATCGTGGATTGCTTCAACTTTGTTATGCACATGACCCAATACATCAGAAAGCGCGATGTCCTTACCGGTTGTATTCACATCTTTCAATTGGTCGCCATTATGGGTATTGCTGCCGGCAAAGGTATCGACATCTGCCTCATGCTTCAACCAAGTCGCATACAGTTTGCCTTTGATGTCGGTATGCAGGGTATTGTTGGCAACATTCAACGTGGCTTTTCCTACGCCGTCACCGGTACTGTTGACATCCACAATGGCATCGTTCAGTTTGCCGTGGAGGGACAACGTATTGTTGGTCACGTTGTACTCTTTGGCATTGGTACGCATATAGGCGAATTCACGATAACCGGCCGACTCTTCGCGAACGGTAATATTGTTGTTGTTTAACGTTATCGAACCATGCAGGGGGACATCCGAGCGGTGTTCTTCAAAATAGAACGGCACGGCTCCCGGTGCAATTTTTCCGATATTGGCAGTATTGTCGCTGATATTGATGGTGCCCGTACCGATACCGTCGTGTTTGCTGACATGATCATATGTGTTGTTAATCACTGCCATCAGATATTTAGTGGACTCACCGTCGATTTTGTTGTCGGTAATATTCAGCGTGTAATCCATTTTGTTTTCATGGTTACGGAATTCGATGCCATAAGTTTGGATGTGGTTTTGGTACACTGCCAAATTTTTAATGGTATTGCCGCTGATGTCGTAATAACCTTTATCCGCCGTATGCAAATCGCGCAATTGGGTATTGGTTTGCACTTGGATGCCGGAATACATGTGGTAATACCTACCTAAATCATCATCCATATAAAGACGGAAATTCGGGTCTTGCGTAATAACGTTGTCTTTAATTTTCACGTTATCCATGGAAAATTGGCGGTTGTAGGCAGCGATACCATATAGACGGTCGCCGTTTAAGACGTTGTTTTCGATAACGATACCGGTGCCATCATGTACATCCAAACCTTTACGGTAGTTATGGTCGGTCGTATTGTTGCGGAAAGTAATACCGTAGTTGTAGCTGCCTGCCATGGCAGTCATGCCATAACCTGTACCGCCATCAGCTTCGTGGCCGTTCCACTCCAATCTATTGCCTTCGCCGACAAAGTTCTTTTGATATCCGACCATCGCGCCGGCAACACGGTTGTGGTGCAGATAGGAGTCGACAATACGGTTGTTCTCACCCAAAGGCAGATGGTCATATTGTTCGTTGATTTCACCGCTTTGGACGCGCGCTTTGTAAGTTTGGCTCTTACCTGCTTCCCGAACCAATGCATCAGTCGATGTAAACATCACACCGGCACGGTTGACTCCGGATACTTCGACTTTGCTGATTAAAGTATGGTCGGCATCATTGACCAAAATGCCGCTGACTTTTCCGAAGTAGCTCAAACCCTTCCGGTAAAAGTCCGGATTGGTATATTTAACAGAAAGATTCGCAATCGTTTTATGGCTTTGTCCATCCACCAAAATACCGGCAAATGCGCGAATATCATCGTGATTGGTATTGGGGTTGAACACACCGACCTGCGCTTTATCAAAGGTGATCAGCGTTTTGCCCATGCCCGAACCAAAAATACCTTTGACCCCTGAATTATTGCCATTGATGACAATTTGATCGGAAATATAGTAAGTACCGTCCATGAACAGCATGGCTTTTTCTTTGTGTGCCGCAGTCAATGCCGCTTTTATGGCTGCCAAGCTGTCTTTTTTCCCGGTCGGATCTGCGCCAAAATCATTGACGTCGATGTATCTGCCAAATTCTTTCGATTGATGAACGGTGTAGTTGGAAACCTCCCCTTCTTTTACTTCATCTTGATGATTGGCTTGATGTTCTGCCTGCCTGGCAGTATGGGCTTCATTAGATTTTGAAGTATTGTGTCGAGCCGTTTCTTTGTTGTCACCAGCCTGATTGTCTTCATGTTTGTGGGCAACCGTTACCGCTGGTGCTGAATGCGCCGCTTTACCGTTGGTTTGATGATGGTGTGCAACATCATTTTCAGTATGTTGCGCTTTCTCGGCAGCCTGTTTTTCAGCCAGGATTGCTTTGGTTTTAGCGGCAATTTCCGCTTGTTTGGCTGCATGTGCGGCTTTTGATTTTTCTAATGCTTCAGCCTGTCTTGCAGCCGATGCTGCTTTGGCTTTTTCCAAGGCTTCGGCTTGACGTACTGCAGCGGCGGCTTTTGCCTTTTCCATAGCTTCTGCATGTCTTGCAGCGGCGGCGGCAACAGCTGCCTGTCTGGCAGCTTGGTATTTTGCCATGACCTGCTCTTTGGCTGCTTGAGCTTCTGCCTGTTTGCGTGCAACAACATCAGCACGGAGAACCTGAGACATGATGGCCATTTCTTTGCTGGTTAATTTACTGCGGTCGGCAACCGGCGCCGGTTTGGTATTTTTTGAAGTATTGACTGCGGCAGTATCGGCAGAGGGCGTATGTTGCAGACCAAAAATTTTATCCTGTCCCCTCAATTGTTTAGGGAGGGCTGCTGCCAGATTCAGACCGCCAAAAGAATGGTCGTAAATCAATTTGTTCAACGCAGAAGGAGCATGGCCGGCATGATCTTGGCTTGCGGCTACTGCATGATTAGATTGAGAAGTTTGACTTTTAGTGTGAACTCTTGTTTGTCCGAGATTGAAGAAAGAGTACGTGGTTTTAGTTGACATAATATATTTTCCCTAGTTTAAAAGCCGCAGACTTGCGTCTGAGACAACGAAAGCAATGCTTTCCTACCCTTTTTCAGCGATTTTTATATGTCGTTTGAATGATTTGAAATCATTTCCATCGTCATTTAAATAGCTGTAACGATTATTACTCATTCTAAAACCTCAAAACCTGACGCTCTTTTTTTAATCCTTCCGCCTTTTAAACATAAAACCGCACTTAAATATCCCTATAACATTCAGACGACTTTTCATGATCTTGTAAAAGTCATTCCAAAGCTCTCACTTTGGAACAGTCATCTTGTAATGTCACATTAATATATTAAACACTGCTTTACATTAAAAAACGAAAACCTAAGTCTATCAGAGTTCTAGAGTATCTATTTAGTTCACTGCGATGTCGATTTAAGTCCCTTTTTTCGACATTTTTCAGCAATCAAATATACCAAACGAGTAATGAAATGATTCTAGCATATTGAATTGGTATAATTACATTTTCATAACTTAGCAAATATTAAAATTTTTTAATTATTTGAAAAATAGAAAAATTTTTTTATTTTTTAGTTCAAATAGTGACTGTTTTTCACAACAACGCACCAAACATCGGGATATTTTTTTACAAATGGCACGACAAAATCTGTTTACAAAATAAAAAGGTCGTCTGAAAAGAAATTTTCTTTCAGACGACCTTTGGATCTGTTCTATTAATACGAAATCAAATCAGCACACTTCAACCAACCAGCCATGTTTGTCTTCCGCCAAACCGTATTGGATGTCGGTCAATGCTTTGCGCAAAGCGTAGCCGCGTTCTTGGCTCTTCACTTCGATTTCTTTGCCGTCGATGACAAAAGAGGTTACGGGAGAGATGACGGCGGCGGTGCCGGTCAGAATCGCTTCCGCGCCCTCTTCGACTGCGGCTTTGAGTTCGTCCACGGTGAAATTGCGTTCGCTGACGGTGTAGCCCAAGTCTTTGGCGACGGTCAGCACAGAATCGCGGGTAACGCCGTGGAGGAATTCGTCGGTCAGCGGTTTGGTAATGATTTCGTTGCCTTTAATCAGGATAAAGTTGGACGCGCCGGTTTCCTGTACATCGCCGTTCGGGCAGAACAGGACTTGGTTTGCGCCGTAGTCGGCTTTCGCCTTCAACACCCAAGGCATGGCGGAGGCGTAGTTGCCGCCGCATTTGACGCGGCCCATGTGCGGTGCGCAGCGGATGTGTTCGGTTTCAACCAAAATTTTCACGGGCGAACCGGCTTTGAAATAGTCGCCGACTGGAGACGCGAGGATATAGAGCAAAGCAGTTTCGGACGGCGAACCGGCTTTGCCGATAACGGGGTCGGTACCGATGAGCGTTGGGCGCAGATACAGCGCGGCAGGCGCATCGGGAATTTCGTCGGCGGCGCGTTTGACCAATTCGATCAGGGCATTCAGATAGGCTTCGGTTTCGGGGCGCGGCAGGTGCAAAATATCTGCGCTTTGCTGCATACGGGCGATGTTTGCCGTCGGGCGGAACAAGACGATTTTGCCGTTTGCCTGACGGAAGGCTTTTAAGCCTTCAAAGCATTCGCTGCCGTAATGCAGGGCGTGCGCGCCGGGCGCGAGGGTGAGGTCTGAGGAAGTTTGCCATTCGGTTGGCTGCCATTTGCCGTCCTTGTGGGCGATAACGGGCATTTGGGCGTGGAAGACGCTGCCGAACACGGCGGGTACGGGTCTGCTCATGGTGATTGCCTTTCTTATTCTGTTTGGTTCTGTTTAGATATTAAAAGTTGAAAGATACGCCTGTACGGATGGTTTTGACAAGTCCGAATACTTGTTTCGCAAACAGCTTTCGCCCAAGCCCTTGCCTGATAAAGAAATACGGAAAACCATCCATTCCGATACGCATACGAATTGTCAGCAATCATGCCTACCGTATACTACATATATATAATGAAGCCTAAGGTCGTCTGAAAACTGCCGCACATCCTATCCGAAACAATCCAAATCGTTTAAACTAAGCCGCATCTGCGGCAAACGGATTCGGAAACGGAATCCCTATCGACCGCCCTACCGAATTTTCAGACGACCTTTTCAAAACTTTCCGACAGGCATACCGCCGGAGACATCCATGAAACTGATTTACACCATTATCAAAGTCATCATTTTATTATTGTTTTTACTGCTCGCCGTCATCAATACCGACAGCGTCGCCTTCCACTACCTGCCCGGTCAGAAAGCCGATTTACCGCTGATTGTCGTCCTCTTCGGCGCGTTTGTCATCGGCATCGTGTTCGGCATGTTTGCCCTGTTCGGCAGACTTTTGGCGCTTCGCAGCGAAAACAACCGCCTGCGTGCCGAAGTCAAAAAACACGCGCATTTGAGCGAAAAAGACCTTGCCGCCCCTGTATCGCAGCAACCCGCACCGCAAACGACTGCCTCTGCCAAACAACCCGTACAAACGCCCAAGCCTTAAAAAAGGAATCACATGGACAACGAATTGTGGGTCATCCTCCTGCCCATTACCCTTTTGCCCGTCTTTTTCGCCATGGGCTGGTTTGCCGCCCGTATCGACATGAAAACCGTGTTGAAACAGGCAAAAAGCGTGCCTGCCGGCTTTTACAAAAGTTTGGACGCATTGGTTGACCGCAACAGCGGCCGTGCTGCCCGCGAACTGGCGGAAGTCATCGACCAGCAGCCGCAGTCTTACGACCTCAACCTGACCTTGGGCAAACTCTACCGTCAGCGCGGCGAAAACGACAAAGCCATCAATATGCACCAAGCCCTGCTCGACTCGCCCGATACCGTCAACGAAAAACGCGCGCGGGTATTGTTCGAACTCGCGCAAAACTACCAAAGCGCAGGCTTGGTTGACCGTGCCGAACAAATCTTCATCGGCTTGCAGGAAGGCAACATGGCGCGCGAAGCCCGTCAGCACCTGCTCAGCATCTACCAGCAAGACCGCGACTGGGAAAAAGCCATTGAAACCGCGCAACTCCTCAGCCACGACGAGCAAACCTACCAATTTGAAATTGCACAGTTTTATTGCGAACTTGCCCAAACCGCGCTGTTCAAATCCAACCTTGACGCCGCCCGTTACAACGTCCAAAAAGCCTTGGACGCCAACAAAAAATGCGCCCGCGCCAACATGATTTTGGGCGACATCGAAACCAAACAGGGCAATTTCCCCGCCGCTGTCGAGGCATACGGCGCCATCGAGCAGCAAAACCATGCCTACCTGAGCATGGTCGGCGAAAAACTCTACGAAGCCTACGCCGCCCAAGGCAAACAGGAAGAAGGGTTAAACCGGCTCATCGGCTACATGCAGACCTTCCCCGATTTAGACCTCATCAACGTCATTTACGAAAAAGCCCTGCTGCTCAAAGGCGAAAGCGAAGCCGCCCAACTTGCCATCGACCTCGTGCGTCAAAAACCCGACCTCAACGGCGTATACCGCCTGCTCGGTTTGAAAATCAGCGACATGAATCCCGCATGGAAAGCCGACGCCGACATGATGCGTTCCGTCATCGGCCGCCAACTCCAACGCAGCGTCATGTACCGCTGCCGCAACTGCCACTTCAAATCCCAAGTCTTCTTCTGGCACTGCCCTGCCTGCAACAAATGGGAAACCTTCACGCCCAATAAAATCGAAGTATGAAGCAAACCAACAAAAAGGTCGTCTGAAAAAAGTTTCAGACGACCTTTTATCTATTCCCTACCCTACACCGCCACGGCGGCCTTGATGTGCGGATGCGGGTCGTAGCCTTCCAACTCGAAATCTTCAAATTTGAATGCAAACAAGTCCTTGACTTCCGGATTGATTTTCATCACCGGCAGCGTGCGAGTGTCGCGGCTCAATTGCAGTTTTGCCTGTTCGAAATGGTTGCTGTACAGATGCGCATCACCCAAGGTATGGATAAATTCGCCCGCCTCCAACCCGCAGACTTGGGCAATCATCATGGTCAACAGCGCGTAACTGGCAATGTTGAACGGTACACCGAGGAAAATGTCCGCGCTGCGTTGGTAAAGCTGGCAGGACAATTTGCCATTGGCAACGTAAAACTGAAACAGCGCATGGCAGGGCGGCAATGCCATTTCATCCACCAGCGCGGGATTCCATGCCGACACAATCAGGCGGCGGGAATCGGGGTTTTTCTTGATTTGCTCCACGACGTTGGCAATTTGGTCGATATGGCGGCCGTCGGGTGCAGGCCAACTGCGCCATTGGTAGCCGTACACAGGCCCCAAGTCGCCATTTTCGTCCGCCCATTCGTCCCAAATGGAAACATTGTTATCTTTCAAATATTTGATGTTGGTATCGCCTTTGAGAAACCAAAGCAGCTCATGGATAATCGAGCGTAAGTGCAGCTTTTTGGTGGTCAGCAGCGGAAAGCCTTGACTCAAATCGAAGCGCATTTGATAGCCGAACACCGAACGAGTGCCTGTACCGGTACGGTCGGATTTATCGGTACCGTTTTCGAAAACGTGACGCATTAAATCGAGGTAGGCTTTCATTGGTGTCCTTTAAGGGTGTGTGTCATTGGAGATGATTTGGGGGCATAGTATAACAATTATATGGCTATGGCAATTTGCTGGAAGATTACATAATCAAGGTCGTCTGAAAACTGGAAACTAGATTCAGACGACCTTTGCATTATCCGTTATGGATTGTCCTGAAACACGTTTTTCTATCTGAAACAAAATTCGTTTTTTAAGGTGTTATTTTCTTTCCTAATCCTGTTTTCCAAGGGTAATTTTCGTAAAATTGTTGACAATATTGACCGTTTTCACATGAAAATTTGCACTGAATCGAATTTTTTACACTCTCTCGTTTCAAATTTCTAGTTAAATTACTTAGAATATATAACCAATTTATTTTAAAATGATGAAATTTTCAAAAATATTTTTGTATTTTATTGGCTATATATATCAAACAATAAAATTCTCAAAAAAATAATGTCAACAATTTTCATCAAAACCGCTTGGCAGGCAAAAAAATTAGGTTTATATTGCTTTCCACAAATTCATCATCCTTTCCAATCTAATCCACAGGGAGCATAAAATGACCGATTTGAACGCCTTGTTTGCCAACCTCAAACAACGTAACCCCAATCAAGAGCCGTTTCACCAAGCGGTTGAAGAAGTATTCATGAGCTTGGGCCCGTTTTTGGCAAAAAACCCGAAATACACCCAACAAAACCTGCTTGAACGCATCGTCGAACCTGAGCGCGTCATTATGTTCCGCGTCACTTGGGTGGACGACAAAGGACAAGTCCAAGTCAACCGCGGCTACCGCATTCAAATGAGCTCCGCCATCGGCCCTTACAAAGGCGGCTTGCGCTTCCACCCGACCGTCGATTTGGGCGTATTGAAATTCCTCGCCTTTGAACAAGTATTCAAAAACGCCTTGACCACCCTGCCTATGGGCGGCGGCAAAGGCGGTTCCGACTTCGACCCCAAAGGCAAATCCGACGCCGAAGTGATGCGTTTCTGCCAAGCCTTTATGAACGAACTCTACCGCCACATTGGCCCGAACACCGACGTACCTGCGGGCGACATCGGCGTAGGCGGCCGCGAAATCGGCTTCCTCTTCGGACAATACAAAAAAATCCGCAACGAATTTGCCTCCGTCCTGACCGGCAAAGGCCTCGAATGGGGCGGCAGCCTTATCCGTCCGGAAGCGACCGGCTACGGTACCGTGTACTTCGCCCAATCCATGCTGCAAACGCGCGGCGATTCGATTGAAGGCAAACGCGTGTTGATTTCCGGCTCCGGCAACGTCGCACAATACGCCGCCGAAAAAGCCATCCAGCTGGGTGCGAAAGTGCTGACCGTTTCCGACTCCAACGGCTTCGTCCTCTTCCCCGACAGCGGCATGACCGAAGACCAACTCGCCGCGCTTATCGAGCTGAAAGAAGTCCGCCGCGAACGTGTTTCCACCTATGCCAAAGAACAAGGTTTGAAATACTTTGAAAACCAAAAACCGTGGGGCGTTGCCGCCGAAGTCGCCCTGCCCTGCGCGACCCAAAACGAATTGGACGAAGAAGCCGCCAAAACCCTGTTGGCAAACGGCTGCTACGTCGTTGCCGAAGGTGCAAACATGCCTTCTACTTTGGGCGCGGTCGATCAGTTCGTCAAAGCGGGCATCCTGTATGCGCCAGGCAAAGCCTCCAACGCCGGCGGCGTGGCAACTTCAGGCTTGGAAATGAGCCAAAACGCCGTCCGTCTGGCCTGGAGCCGCGAAGAAGTCGACCAACGCTTGTTCGACATCATGCAAAGCATTCACGAATCCTGCCTGAAATACGGCACTGAAAACGGCAAAACCAACTACGTCAACGGCGCGAACATCGCCGGTTTCGTCAAAGTCGCCGATGCGATGCTGGCGCAAGGCATTGTGTAAGTCTCATTGTCCTGACTTTAGGCTGTGGAAAGGTCGTCTGAAAACCTTGATTCAAGGTTTTCAGACGACCTTTTTTACTGTTCGGAACTGCTTATAGCGGCTTCAAAGGCAGACACACAATAAAGCGCACCTTAGTATGATTTCAAACCTGCCTCGTTTTTTATAGTGGATTAAATTTAAATCAGGACAAGGCGAGGCAACGCCGTACTGGTTTAAAGTTAATCCACTATAAACGGACAAAAGGTCGTCTGAAAAAGCCCAATTCAGCTTTTCAGATGACCTTCTTTCATGTTTTCCAAATCAGACGCCTTTAAAACGCTTCGCCGACTTTCACGCCGCCGACGGTGTCTTTAGGCGTGGCAAGTTGCGCGGTCACGGCTTGGGCGGCTTGGAAATCAGGCGTTTGCATCACGGCTTGGGCAGCTTCCTTGCCCAATGTGTTCGCCATGTATTGCCAGCGGTTTGCCAAATCGGGATTGGCGGGGATTTGGAAGCCGTCGCGCAGTTCGTCCACGAGGTCGGGACGGTTGCAGACGAGGACGATGTCGCAGCCTGCTGTAAAGGAAGCGTTTGCGCGTTCTTTGATGCCGCCCGCTGCGCCTGCGCCTTCCATAGTGAGGTCGTCTGAAAAGATAACGCCTTTAAATCCAATGTCTTGGCGCAGGATTTGTTTGAGCCATTTTTCGGAGAAACCGGCGGGCTTGCCGTCAATTTGCGGATAAACGACGTGGGCGGGCATGACTGCCGCCATGCCTGCATCGCTTAAGGCACGGAACGGAATCATATCGGCGGCTTCGAGTTCGGAAAGGCTGCGCGTGTCTTCGGGTTGCACCAAATGGCTGTCGCCCTCGACGAATCCGTGTCCGGGGAAATGTTTGCCGCAGGATTTCATGCCGCCCCGGTTCAGACCTTTTTGCAGGGCAAGGGCGAGCTGGGTTACGGTGTCGGCGTTGCGGTGGAAACTGCGGTTGCCGATGACGGGGCATGTTCCCCAGTCGAGGTCGAGGACGGGCGTGAAGGAGAGGTCTATGCCGCAGGCGGTCAGTTCCGTCGCCAATACCCAGCCGACCTGCTCGGCTTTTTCTTTGGCGACGGCTTCACCTTCGGTGTCCCAAATCTGTCCTAAAGTGTTCATGGCGGGCAGTCGGGTGAAGCCTTCGATAAAGCGTTGTACCCTGCCGCCTTCGTGATCGACGGCGATGATGAGTTCGGGCGTGCGCAGTGCTTTGA
This sequence comes from uncultured Neisseria sp., assembly GCA_963532335.1. Lineage (GTDB taxonomy): Bacteria > Pseudomonadota > Gammaproteobacteria > Burkholderiales > Neisseriaceae > Neisseria. The sequence continues at coordinate 14,300 of CAUSKT010000010.1, forward strand.
TTTCTTGAACAAGGGCTTTGAGCTGCCCGACGTTTTCGAAGTTGCGGCGGAACAGGATGACGCCGCCGATAGACGGGTCGAGCAAGCGTTGTTTTTCTTCTTCGGTCAGACAGTAGGCGGCGACGTCTGCCATAACGGGGCCGCGCGGGATGGAATGGGGAGCGTTCATTTTTGGATTCCTTAAAATGTTTTCAGACGACCTTAAAGTATCAAAGGTCGTCTGAAAACGGGAAAACACGTCAGGCAGCTTTGCCTTTTTTGTCTTTCAGTATGAAGATGAGTGCGGTCATGACAACGCCGGTGGCAAAAAAGCCCAGCCAAGCCGATTGCGTCATGCCCAACACGAGGTAGCCTGCCGCTGCCGCGCCTGCGACGGTCAGGGCGTAAGGCAGTTGCGATGTAACGTGGTCGATGTGGTTGCAATGCGCGCCGGTGGAAGACAGGATGGTGGTGTCGGAAATGGGCGAACAGTGGTCGCCGCACACCGCGCCAGCCATCACGGCGGACATACACGGGATAACCAACGATGCATCGACTTTAACCGCCATCGCGGCGGCAATCGGCAGCATAATGCCGAACGTGCCCCAGCTTGTGCCTGTGGCGAACGCCATCACGCTGGCAAGCAGGAAGAGGATGACGGGCAGGAAACCGGGATGGATATTGTCTGCAACCAGCGTGGAGAGGTAGTCGCCGGTGTGCATTTCGCTGACGACGGTGCTGATGAGCCAGGCAAGAATCAGGATGGTAATCGCGCCGAACATCGAAGATATGCCCTGACGGACGGCTTTGGGATAGTCGGCGGCCTTGATGGTGCCGAGTGTGCAGAGGACGACGGCGAGTACGCCGCAAGTACCGCCGAACACCAGCGAAGTGTTTACATCGGTATTTTCAAACGCGCCCAAAATGCTGAAGGTTTCGCTTGCCTGCGCGCCTGTGTAAATCATGGCGGAAACGGTGGATGCGATCAACACCAAAACAGGGATAATCAGCGCGTAAACCCTGCCTTTAGGGCCGTCAGAGCCGGCGAATTCGTCATGGGTTTCCTGCAATGCCGCTTTTTCAAGGCGCGCCATCGAGCCGATGTCGAAAGAAAACCATGCGACGACAAACACCATGATCAGCGCGAACAGGGCGTAATAATTCATCAGGCTCATGGCAACGAACACACCCATCGGCGTGTATCCGGTGATGTGGTAAGTAACGAGCAGACCTGCCAGCGTGGCGATAATCGATGCGCCCCAGCTTGAAACCGGCATCAGTACGCACATCGGCGCAGCGGTGGAATCAAGGATATACGCGAGTTTGGCGCGGGAGACTTTAAATTTGTCGGTAACGGGGCGGGCAATCGCACCGACGGCGAGACTGTGGAAATAGTCGTCGATAAAGGTAACGAATACGAGGCAGGCAGTCAGCATTTTTGCGCCGCGCCGCCCTTTGATGTGTTGCTTCGCCCAATCGGCAAACGCCTGATTGCTGCCCGAAAAGGTTAAAAGAGAAGTGAAAATACCGAGCAACAACAAGAAAATCAGGATTTTAGGTTTTCCCAGCGACCAATCGCCGTCTGCCCAAGCCAGTCCGACCACCATGTCTTTCAGGTGTGTCAGTCCGTCAATCGGGCTGCCGCCGACCAAAAAGGCAACGCCGACCAAAATACCGATGCCCAAAGACAGCAGCACGCGGCGTGTGATGACGGCAAGCGCCAATGCCAAAAACGGCGGCACGACGGATAAAAACGAATGTGAATAATCAATCAGGTGCATAATATTTTTATTAATAGGAAGTCAATCGGAGCGGAACGTTTTCAGACGACCTTTGAATGCGATTGTTGACAAAGCCAAAAGAGCAAAACCATCAAAAAACAAACAAATCAGTTGCTAAAATTACAAAATACCCGCCACCTTAGGATGGCGGGTATTCTATCATTGAATGGCGCTTGCGTTGCACCTTATTGCAGGGTCAGGGCGAGGAAAAGCGTATTGCCGTCGCGCTGAACCAGCAGCGGCACATTTTTGCCCGCGCCTGCCAACGCGCTGCGGAAGCTCGATTCGTCGTTGACGCTGATTTGGCTGACGGCGAGGATTTCGTCGCCGCGTTTGAGTCCGGCTCGTTCCGCCGCTCCGCTGACGCGGGAAACAATCAGGCGGCTTTTGCCTGCACCTTCATCGACGCGCAGGGTCAGTCCCGTATTATCGACGGTAAAGCCGTCCGCCGGATTTGCCTGCTGCGGCTGCTCGGTAGCGCGTGAAGACGTTTCGTTCTGCTCCGCCATGCTGCCGAGTTTGACTTTCACATTGATTTTCTCGCCTTTGCGCCATACTTCCAGCGAAACTTCCTTACCCGGCAGCATCGAGCCGACCATGACCGGCAAATCGCTGGACACGCGCACTTCTTCGCCGTTAACGCTGCGGACGATGTCGCCCACTTGCAATCCTGCCTGCATGGCAGGGCTGTTCGGCATCACTTTGGCAATCAACGCGCCGCTGGCTTTGTCCAAACCGAACGATTTCGCCAGATCGTAAGACACTTCCTGAATAATCACGCCCAACTGACCGCGCTGAACCTTACCGCTGGTTTTCAACTGCTCGGCAACATTCATCGCCACATCAATCGGAATCGCGAAGGAAATGCCCATAAATCCGCCGCTGCGGCTGTAAATTTGGGAGTTGATGCCGACTACCTGACCTTTCAGGTTAAACAGCGGGCCGCCGGAGTTGCCCGGATTGATGGCAACGTCGGTTTGGATGAAAGGCGTGTAGCTTTCGTTCGGCAGGCTGCGTCCTTTGGCGGACACGATGCCTGAAGTAACGCTGTTGTCAAAGCCGAACGGCGCACCGATGGCGGCAACCCACTCGCCCGGTTTCAAATCTTTCGGATTGCCGATTTTGACGACGGGCAACTCTTCCGAAGCGTCAATCTTCAGCAGCGCGACATCGGATTGCGTATCCGATCCGATCAGCTTGGCGGTGTATTCGCGTTTGTCGTTGAGCAGGACTTTGATATTGCCCATGCCGGCGACGACGTGGGTATTGGTCAGGATATAGCCGTCTTTACTGATGATGAAGCCGGAGCCGAAGTTCAAATCCTCGTCGGCAGACTGGTCTTCCGGCATATCGGGCATATTCGGGACAAGGCGTTTGAAAAACTCGTAAAACGGGTCGTTGTCAGGGAATTGGCTCAAATCCATGCCCTGCTCTTCAGACTGCCCGCTGCCTGCGGCACGCCCTGCGGGGGAGGCTTGAATATTGACCACCGCCTGACCTTCGTTTTGCACCAATTGTGCGAAATCGGGCAGCAGCATACCGACGCTGCCGTCGTCTTTGGAAGGTTCGATTCTTTGTACGAATTCTTCGCTTTTACTGCCGCCGCTGAAGAAGCCGCTGATTTTGTCACAGCCGCCCAAAGCCAGCGCAGAAGCCGTTACCAAAGCAAAGTATCTGTATTTTTTCATTTTTTCGCGCACCGCGTTTCCTTTTCCGAATAACGGATTGTGTTCTTGCATCTTAAAAACCGGGGGTCGTCTGAAACTTTTATCGTTTTCCAACCCGATAAGGTCGAATTTTACCTTTTGCCCATATTTTTTCAAGCATTTCATTTTAAATAAAAAAATGCCGTCAGAAATTTTAACCTGATAGAAAGGTCGTTTTGTTGATTGTTTACAATTTATCAATGTTTACATCAACTTCGCGCCATACTCGCACAAATCATTAATGATGCACTTCCCGCATTGCGGCTTCTGCGCCTTGCAGGTGTAGCGTCCGTGCAGAATCAGCCAATGGTGCGCATCCATCAAAAACTCTTTCGGCACAAAGCGCATCAGCTTGTCCTCTACCTCGCGCACATCCTTGCCCGGCGCGATTTTGGTGCGGTTGGACACCCTGAAGATGTGCGTATCGACCGCCATGACGGGATGGCTGAACGCCGTATTCAACACCACGTTTGCCGTCTTGCGCCCCACGCCCGGCAACGATTCCAAAGCCTCGCGGTCTTCCGGCACTTCGCCGTTGTATTTTTCCAGCAGGATGCGGCAAGTCTGCATGATGTGTTTGGACTTGGTTTTATAAAGCCCGATGGTTTTCGTGTATTCCATCACGCCGTCCAAACCCAAATCCAGCATCGCCTGCGGCGTATTGGCAACCGGAAACAGCTTTGCCGTCGCCTTATTCACGCCCACGTCGGTCGCCTGCGCCGACAGCAAAACGGCAATCAAAAGCTCGAAGGGTGAATTGAAATGAAGCTCGGTGGTCGGATGGGGATTGGCAGCGCGGAAACGCTCGAAAATTTCTTGGCGGATCTGTTTGTTCATGGGGGTACGGGTAGGATTGGTGTGTGTCTTTATCGTTTGCCCGATTATAACGCAAAAGGTCGTCTGAAAACCTATGCCGAAGGTTTTCAGACGACCCGTCTATCCCGCCGCTTTACGCGGTTTCTTTCTTGCTCAACGTCAGACCCGTCCAGCCGAACAGCAGCGTCAAAATCAGGCTCAGATAGCAGAAGAAGGCATAAGGCAGGTATTCCCAGACGGGTACGCCGAGGGCGTGGCTGATGAACACGCCGCAGACGCTCCACGGAACGAGCGGATTGATGACCGTACCCGCATCTTCCAGCGTGCGAGAGAGGTTGCGCGAATGCAGTCCGAGCTTATCGTACACAGGTTTGAAGGTTTCGCCGGAAAGCAAAATACTCAAATATTGTTCGCCGATGAGGAAATTCACGCCGACCGAGGTAGCGGCAACGCTGAAGGTGGCGCGTCCGGCGGTAGTCAGGAACGCGCGGATGGCGTCCAGCAGCGACGGAATCACGCCGAGCGTAAACAATAATCCGCCCAAACTCATGCCGAGAATCACGATGGTTTGCGTGAAGAACATGCTTTCCAAACCGCCGCGCGAAATGAGTTTGGCGATGTCTTGAAACGCTTCGCCTTCGAGTTTGTAGCCGCCGTAAAACCATGCGCCGAGCTGGTTCAAGTCGGGCGTGCTGTGGAAATAAGTTACCGCAAGCGCGGCGAGGATGGTAAAGAGCATGGAGACAACGGCGTTGATGCGCAACAACGCCAGCACGACCAACAGCGCAAACGGAATCAGCGAATAGCCGTGCACCAAGCCCGTCGCTTCAAGCTGGCTGCGGAAGGATTCGACACTGTTCAAATCGTGGGCGGCAACATTGGGCAAGAGCCACAGCATCAATGCCGCGCTGATGAGCCACGCAGGAATGGTGGTGTACATCATGTTTTTGATGTGTTCGAACAAATCAATGCCGACGATGGAAGCGGAAATGCCCGTGGTATCGGAGAGCGGGGACATTTTGTCGCCGAAGAACGCACCGGAAACAATCGCGCCAGCCGTCATCGCCAAATCGGCATGAAACGCCGCCGCCATGCCCATAAAGGCAACGCCGACGGTGGCGCAAGTGGTCAAACTGCTACCGATGGACACGCCGATGACGGAGCAGAGCGCAAAGGCGGAGAAATAGAAATAAGTGGGGGAAATCAGCCCGAAACCGTAATACATCAGCGTCGGAATTGCGCCGCTCATCATCAGCGCGCTGACCATCAGTCCGATGAAGAAAAACAGGTAAATCGCGCCCATGCCCTGCCCCACCGCGCCGACCATGCCTTTTTGCATATCGTTATATTTCAACCCGCGCGCGAGACCGTAAAGGATGAGGACGGTAATGGCGGCGATGATGGACATATGGGGCAGCCAGCCCAGCGAAATGATGGTGTAACCCATCGCCCCGATTAACGCCGCAACGACGGCAAGCGCCTCTTTGCGCGGCATATCGAGCAGTGATTTGAATGCAAACATATTGCTTTGCCTGTTTTGTGTGTATTTAACGAAGTTTAGCACACGGGGTCGTCTGAAAAACCGCTTTTCAGACGACCCCGTGATTTTTTATGAATGTAATAACGGATTTTAGTTGATGCGATATGGTTTTAAATTTGATTTTTTGAAACAAAATATCCTTATTTTCAAAATAAAGCCGTATTATTTCTTTTTATCATGATTAAACCACCCCTCACGCAAAAATGTTGCGGTCTGCTCGGCAGTAATGTGTTTAAACAGCATACCGCTGTGGCTGACGGGCAAGATAACGTGGTCGCGCATATTCGGACAGCGGGTTTCGCTGACCAAAACCGTACCGTCGTGTTCGCCGTGCAAACCCAATACGCGCCCCAGCCCGAGCGGCTTGTTGCCGGCAATGCTGCCCAGTTCGATATGTTCGGGCAAATCGGGCGTGCCGCCGTCGAGTGCATCGCGATAAGCGCCACCGAGTACGGGGGTTTTCAACCCAAGCCGGAACACCCTTTGCGCAGCCCGGCTACCTTGGTGGGGCGTGCCGAAGGTAACGATGCGTCCGGTGATTTTTTCGGGATGGGCGGCGGCAAAGTGGCGCAACACCAGCCCGCCCAGACTGTGTCCGGCAAAATGCAGAGGCTCACCCGTATCGTGTTTTTCAACAAATTCCGCCAACGCCTGCGTGTGCTGCGGCATGGTGTGCCAGACGCTGTAATAACCGAACAGGGTAACGTCAAAGCCCTGCTTTGCCAGCATATCCGCTAAAGGTTTCATCACCCAAGAGTGCATGTGCAGTCCGTGCAATAAGATGATTTTCGACATGAGGGCCTCCTGTATTTTTGCCGCCAGCATTATGCCATAAGTCAGTCAGACCGTATTGCGGACGCATTTTGTCTTTTGAAAACGGGCTTAAGCTCCGGTTAAAATCTGTTGCCGTATTTTCAGACAACCTCGGTTTGGGCGGGTCAGGTTTACAAGTCCTCCGCAAAGAAAAGGTCGTCTGAAAACCTGATTTCCAAGTTTTCAGACGACCTTCTGTTCAAACCATGCTTACTCGTCGGCTTTATAACCTTTAAGCGCAAAGAAGACGATGTAGAGGTAGCACACGGCAGGTGCAACATAAGAAATCATCATACCGAAATCATCAGCAATCTTACCTTGCAAGACGGGAATCAGTGCGCCGCCAACGATGGCGGTACAAAGAATACCTGAAGCAGAATTGGTGAATTTGCCGAGGTTTTTGGTTGCCAGCGAGAAGATGGTCGGGAACATGATGGAGTTGAAGAAGCCGATGGCAAGCAGCGCCCACATGGCGACATCGGCATTGCCTTTACCAACCATGATGGCAATGACGAGCAAGGCAGTGGCAACTGAGGCATTAAAGGCAAGGTAGCGGTTCGGCGCGACTCGAGCCATCACTGCCGAACCGAGGAAACGTCCGACCATGGCACCACCCCAGTAATACATCAACATATCCGCACCTTCGGCATGGCTCAATCCTTTCAGGAAGCCCAAAATATTGACCATGAAAGAGCCGATGGATACTTCCGCGCCAACGTAGCAGAAAATGCCGACCATACCGAAAATAAGGTGTTTGTATTGCCACACACTGGTTTTGCCGTCGTGGTTGTGTTCGCTTTCCTCAACGGCAATTTTGCGTGCATCGGGCAGACGGATCATTTTCACAAAGACGGCGAGGAGGATCAACAATCCCGCCAAACCCAAATAAGGGATTTGGACGGAAGCAATTTGCTCGGCTTTGCTGGCTTTCTGAGCCGCATCTGTAAAAATGAGAAGTGCACCGATTTTCGGAGCAATAGTCGTACCCAATGAATTGAATGCCTGCACCAAAGTCAGCGTTGCAGATTCTTTGCCCGGTTTCGCCAGCAGGGTCACATACGGATTACCCGAAACCTGCAACAGGGTTACGCCCGAAGCAAGAATGAAGAGCGCGCCCAAGAAAGTCGGGTAAGATTGGCTGTCTGCGGCAGGATAAAACAACAAGCATCCGACGGCGGTCAGCAAGAAGCCGCCGATGACGCCGTTTTTATAGCCGATTTTACCGACGAGATGCCCCATCGGAATCGACATGATGGCATAGGCGGTAAAGAAGCAGAACTGAACCAGCATCGCCTGAAAATTAGTTAGCGTGAAAATTTTTTGCAGATGCGGAATCAAGATGTCGTTCATGCAGGTAATGAAACCCATCATGAAGAAGAGCGCGGTCAGGACGACCAGCGCGGAATTATGGTTTTGTTGTGATGGCGTAGACATGATTTGCCTTTCGATTTATTGGAATTGACCGTATAAACAGTTAATATCCGTTAATAACGGGCCGAATCATACTGGCTTTTGCCATTCTTGCAAACACTGGAAATGCGCCGACTACATAGAGTTTCAGCAAGATTCTGTCCGATAACGCATTTTTGTAGACAGAATCCGTCTGAATTTTACAATTAACCTGCCCGCAAACGACTTAAAATCTTATTTCAGACGACCCTTGACCTGACGCAAACTTATCCGCCATGCCCCTCATTTACGCCTATCTCGGACTTGCCGCCTCCGCCTTTACCTCCGCCACCATCCTGCCCGGCACGTCCGAAGCCGCCTTCGCCGCGTTTATCTACACCTATCCCGAACAGGCATACGGCGCGTGGTTGTGTGCCGGACTGGCAAACGGCTTGGGCAGCATGGTTTCCTATTGGATGGGGCGGCTGATTCCGTCCAAGAAAAGGTCGTCTGAAAAGACCCTGCGCCTGCTCCAACGCTGGGGCACCCTGCCCCTTTTGTTTGCCTGGCTGCCCGTTATCGGCGACGCGCTGCCCATTGCCGCAGGCTGGCTCAGGCTCAACCCCTACACCTCCGCCCTCATGCTCCTGACCGGAAAAATCCTGCGCTACGGCATCATCCTCGCCGGTATCAAAGGCATGATGTAAACCATTTGCGCAAAACCTGCCGCATTCATTTTCAGACGACCTGAAACAGCGTAAAATCCCAAAGGAAATATCCCGTCCCTTCATTTTTTGCAAAGCGAGAAATCATGTTCTTCAAGCACATCGAAGCCGCCCCCGCCGACCCCATCTTAGGCTTGGGCGAAGCATTCAAAGCCGAAAACCGTCCCGAAAAAGTCAACCTCGGCATCGGCGTTTATAAAGACGCATCCGGCGCGACCCCCATCGTCAAAGCCGTCAAAGAAGCCGAAAAACGCCTGCTCGAGAGCGAAACCACCAAAAACTACCTCACCATCGACGGCGTTGCCGACTACAACGAGCAAACCCAAATCCTTCTTTTCGGCGCAGACCACGAAATCGTCGCCAGCCGCCGCGCCAAAACCGCCCAAAGCCTCGGCGGCACAGGCGCATTGCGTATTGCCGCCGAGTTCGCCAAACGCCAGTTGAACGCACAAACCGTCTGGATTTCCAACCCCACATGGCCCAACCACAACGCCATCTTCAAAGCCGTCGGCATCCAAGACAAGCCATACCGCTACTACGACGCCGCCAAACACGGTCTAGATTGGGACGGCATGATTGAAGACCTCGGCCAAGCGCAAAAAGGCGACATCGTCCTCTTGCACGGCTGCTGCCACAACCCCACCGGCATCGACCCCACGCCCGAACAATGGGAAACCCTCGCCAAACTCTCCGCCGAAAAAGGCTGGCTGCCCCTGTTTGACTTCGCCTACCAAGGCTTCGGCAACGGCCTCGAAGAAGACGCATACGGCTTGCGCACCTTCTTGAAATACAACAAAGAATTGCTCATCGCCAGCTCCTATTCCAAAAACTTCGGCATGTATAACGAACGCGTCGGCGCATTCACCTTAGTCGCAGAAGACGAAGCAACCGCCGCCCGCGCCCACAGCCAAGTCAAAACCATCATCCGCACCCTCTACTCCAACCCCGCCTCCCACGGCGCGAACACCATCGCCCTCGTGTTGAAAGACGCGGATTTGAAAGCACAATGGATTGGCGAACTCGACGAAATGCGCGGCCGCATCAAAGCCATGCGTCAAAAATTCGTCGAACTGCTCAAAGCCAAAGGCGCAAATCAAGACTTCGATTTCATCATCGAACAAAACGGCATGTTCTCCTTCAGCGGCCTCACGCCCGAACAAGTCGACCGCCTGAAAAACGAATTCGCCATCTACGCCGTGCGCTCCGGCCGCATCAACGTCGCCGGCATTACCGATGACAACATCGAGTACCTGTGCGAAAGCATCGTGAAAGTGTTGTAATCCGCATCAGGCAATGCCAAAAGGTCGTCTGAAAACCCAATATACCGTTTTCAGACGACCTTTCCCCACCTTTTGACACAACAACCCCTTAAAGCATCACATTATGAGACCCACACTAGACGTCATCATCCCCTGCTACAACTCCGCCTCCACCCTTCAAGCGGCTGTTGAGAGCGCCGTTTCCCAACCCGCCGTCGAAAACGTCTGGCTGATTGACGACGCCTCCATCGACGACACACGCCTTATCATGAGCGATCTTGCCGCCATCCATCCCAAAGTCCGTTGCGAATACATGCTCGAAAACGGTGGCGCCGCCAAAGCCCGCAACTGGGGCGCCATGCAAAGCCAAGCCGACTTCATCGCCTTCCTCGACGCCGACGACGTCTATGAAAACAACGTCCTCAATGCCGCCTACCTCGGCTTGGAAGCCTATTCCTACCTCAGCCTGGTCCGCCTCAAATTGCGTCCCGTCGGCTTTCCCGAACACTACCTCAACCACCCGCAATTCCCCACCGCATGGGAACGGCTGCAAATGACCGTCGGCGGCAACACCGTATTCCGCCGCAGCATCTTTCTCGCCTGCGGCGGCTTTCCGCAAGACGAACTCTTCCGAATCTTCGGCGGCGAAGATGCCGCACTCGGCATCGCACTGACCCGCGACAGCGTCGTTGGCTACCTCTTTGAAGAACGCGACCCTGCCGTCAGACACAACTACCGCCCCGGCATCCACGCCGAGCGTCTGCTCGATGCCGAACTTTTCGGCAAAACCGTCCCCGGACTGACCATAGACCACCAAAACGAAGCCGAAGCCGTCACCCGCCGCATCAGCCGCCGCCTGCAAGAAGTCAAAGCACACTCGACCTTCGAAGAAGCCGGCACCATGCCGCTCTACCCCGAGTACGAATAAGCGGGCATCAACGCCAACCCCCGCCCGAACGGTTGCATTACATTGCTTGAAGCAAAAAGGTCGTCTGAAATCTTGTTTTCAGACGACCTTTTTGCTGGATTTGATTATTGCAATTGAGGCAGGGAGCAGCCTTCGGGCATTACAACTTTACATTCAGTCATTCCTGCATTTTTGCAGTTTGTAATAGCAGCCTGTTCTGCAAGTCCGGGTTCTGCCGCACCTCCAATTACTCTAGTTTGGTTTTTCAATTTGCCTGAAGCAGCGGCAATACAGCCGTTTCTAACCCAACTGATCGCTTTACATGGTGCATTTCTACTCCCCTTCTCACATTGCTTAATGGCTGCACTTTGTGCCTCGGCTTTTGAGTTTTGATTTAATGCCCCACCAATATGACCTGATTTTTCACTGAAAGCCAAAGCCCCAAATTTAGAAGGAACTTTCACGTCGTGGTAGATGATTTTCTTTGGAGGCGGAGTGCTGCGACTGCCTGAAGAACAGTTCGGGTTATAACCATAACCACACAATGCCGAATTGTTTTGCAACGCCCCTCTGGTTGCATCATAGGTAGGGTCGGCATTTACATTAAAACTTACCAAGCCCAATGCGATTAAAAACAGCTTTTTCATCAATTTGTCCTTTCAAATCATGTCTCACCACGCCGCGCGTTCCCTCATATCTTCCACCGCTTCCACCAACGCCGCTGCCAATGGCGGATCAAACGACGAGTGTCCCGCCTGAATCACGCGCAGTTCAGCTTCGGGCAGCGCTTGCGACAGTTCCCACGCGCTTTGCATGGGGGTGCATAAGTCGTAGCGTCCTTGCACGATGATGGTCGGGATAGGGTGGATTTTGTCCGTGTTCGCCAAAATCGCTTTGTCGCCTTTCAGCCAGCCTTCGTTGACGAAATAATGGTTTTCCAAGCGGGCGATGGCGAGCGATTGGTAGGCGTCTTCATCGACGTCTTGCGGCTCGAAGCGGATCAGGTAGCTTTCCCAGTCCGCCCAGGCTTTGGCGGCTTTCAGACGACCTGCTTCGTCTTCGCCGAACAGCATTTCGTGATACGCCGCAATCAGGCCGCCGCGTTTTTCTTCGGCGACAGGGGCGAGGAATTTCTGCCATTGCGCAGGATAAATCTGACTGACGCCTCCCGCTTCGTCCAGCCACGCCATTTCGGACGGGCGGCACAGGAATATCCCGCGCAAGACGAGTCCGGCAACGCGTTCGGGATGGGTTTCGGCATACGCCAGCGACAAGGTGCTGCCCCATGAGCCGCCGAACACCAGCCATTTTTGAATGCCCAGCATTTCGCGGATTTTTTCGATGTCGGCAACCAAGTCCCAAGTCGTGTTGTCGTCGGTGCAGGCGTAAGGCAGCGAACGGCCGCAGCCGCGCTGGTCGATGATGACGATGCGGAACACGTCGGGATTGAAAAAGCCGCGGCAGGCAGGCGATGCGCCCGCGCCCGGGCCGCCGTGCAGGAAGATGACGGGCAGTCCGTCGGGATTGCCGGATTCTTCCCAATAGATTTGATGGATGTCCGATACTTGCAGCAGGCCGCTGCGGATGGGTTCGTGGATGGGGTGCATGATGTTTCTCCTGTTGTCTGACGTTGGGATTGTACCCATCGGGCAGGCAAACGACAAACGGCAAGGGGTCGTCTGAAATCCACTTCCGCCGTCGCGTTTCCCGACCGCCCGACTATCCGCTATAATTCCCCGATACCCGCGCAACCGAAAGAATGAAATGAACAAAATCCTGATGACTGCCGCCGTGCTGCTTCTGTCCGCCTGCGGCTTCCACCTCAAAGGCATGGGAGGCACCGCACGCACGCTGCCGTATCCCGCTTGGCACATCCAAAACGCCTCCGTGATGCAGAAGGCTTTGGAAAACGCCCTGCGCCGCGTCGACGGCAAACCCGTTTCCGCCGCCGAAGCGCAAATGACCTTGAACATCAAGGGCGTTGAAACCCGTCAGGACATCTACACCATCACCCGCGCCGCGCTGGTCAACGAATACCTGCTGACGCTGCGCGTCGAAGCCCAAGCCATGCGCAACGGCGAGCCTGTGGGCGAACCGATTACCGTCCTCGTCAACCGCACGATGGACTACAACGACAGCGAAGTGTTGGGCAAACAGGAAGAAAGCGAAACCATCTGGGCGGAAATGCGCGCCGACGCCGCCGACCAAATCGTCCGCCGCCTGACGTTCTTGAAAGCGTATTGATGGCGGTCATGAATATCGAGCAGGTCAACGCGGATATGCCGCTTTCGCCGCTGTACATCATTCACGGCGAAGAAGACCTGTTGCGCATCGAAGCCCTCGATACCCTGCGCGCCGCCGCCAAAAAACAAGGCTACCTCAACCGCGAAGTCTTTACGGCGGACAACGGCGCCGACTGGGACGAACTCCTGCAAAGCGCAGGCAGCGCGGGGCTTTTCGCCGACTTGAAACTTTTGGAAATCCACATTCCGAACGGCAAGCCCGGCAAAACCGGCGGCGACGCGCTGCAAACCTTCGCCGAACGCCTGCCTGAAGACGCCGTTACCCTAATTCTGCTGCCCAAGCTCGAAAAAGCCCAAACGCAGGCAAAATGGTTCACCGCGCTCGCTGCCAAAGGCACGGTACTCGAAGCCAAAGCCATTAGCGCGCAAGCCCTGCCGCAGTGGATAAAGGGTCGTCTGAAAAAGGTCGGACTCGACATCGAACCTGACGCGCTCGCCCTGTTTGCCGAACGCGTCGAAGGCAACCTGCTCGCCGCCCGCCAAGAAATCGACAAACTCGCCCTGCTGCACCCGCAAAACCATACCATCAACATCGCCGATGCCGAAGCCGCCGTCGCCAACGTCGCCCGTTTCGACGTGTTCCAGCTCTCCGGCGCATGGATGAAAGGCGATGCCCTGCGCGTCGCCCGCCTTCTGGACGGACTTGAAGAAGAAGGCGAAGAACCCGTCTTGCTGTTGTGGGCGGTTGCCGAAGACATCCGCACCCTCATCCGCCTGACCGCCGCGCTCAAACAAGGGCAAAGCGTACAATCCGTCCGCAACAGCCTGCGCTTGTGGGGCGACAAACAAACCCTCGCGCCGATTGCCGTCAAACGCATTCCCGCCGTCCGCCTGATCGAAGCGCTCAAAACCTGCGCCAAAATCGACCGCATCATCAAAGGCGCGGAAGACGGCGACGCGTGGACGGAGTTCAAGCAGTTGGTGACGGGGCTGGCAGTCTGATTTCATTAGGCATGGATAGGTGCTTTTCGCGGCAAGGGTGCGCCTGTGCAAAAAGCGTGAAAGTTTGTATGCCGCATCGCTTCTGTACGCGCCCAAACGGCAAAAATACTGTAAAATACCGTTAAACATAAAGTTATGATATTTGAGGTCGTCTGAAATCCGTCCACCACTCAATGCAGCGGATAGACAAGCATTCGGCGCGTTCAGAGATACGCCGCCGCTTGCCCGTCCACTGCAACCCCTTTTCAGACGACCTTCCACCCTTACAAGGAACTGCAACTTCATGGACAACCAAACCAAACTCCGCATCGGCGGCCTGCTCGTGCTGACCACCGCCGTTTTAAGCCTGATCATCGTCTTAATCGTCGATTCGTGGCCGCTCGCCATCCTGCTTGCCGTCATCATCGTCGCCGCAGCCGCCGGCGGCTTTGTCTGGACTTCGCGCCGCCAGCAGCGCCAGTTTCTCGAACGCCTGAAAAAATTCGACATCGACCCCGAAAAAGGCCGCATCAACGAAGCCAACCTGCGCCGTATGTACCACAGCGGCGGCCAGCACCAAAAAGACGCGATAACGTTGGTCTGCCTGTCGCAAAAATGTTCGGCCGATGAAGCGCACGCCATGTTCAAAAAACGCCCGACCCGTCAGGAAATGAACCAAATGGCAGCCCAGCAGGCGCGCGGACAAAAACGCCCACACCGCTGATTCCTCCCACACAAAGGTCGTCTGAAAACGGATGCGGCGGTTTCGCCCGAACCAAGCATTCCGTTTTTCAGACGACCTTTTTACCGAGCAGACCGCCATGACCGCCCTTCCCCCCGCCCCCGTCAAACGCCGCCTTGCCGCCCTGATGTACGAATTGCTGCTGACCGGCGCCGTGACCGCCATCGCCGCCCTCCTTGCCGGCATCGCCGCGATTTTCCTCAACCCCGTCTCCCAGCTCCTTTCCAGCTTGGTTACCTGCGTTATCTTCGTAGGCAGCTGGTGGCTCTACTTCAAAACCAACTGGACGAAAACCGGCCGCACCCTCGCCATGCAGACGTGGAAAATCGGACTGCACGGCCGCAACGGCACGCTGCCGCCATTGTCGCAACTGCGCATCCGCTTTATTTGGGCATGTATCTTCGTCGTCTTCATCCCCCTGCTCTCCTACGCCGGCCTGCGCCACCTGCTCGCCATCCCGCCCATACCCGCCTTCGGCGCCGCCCTTATCTGGCTCATCCTGCCGTGGGGCTTTGCCTTGCTGAACCCAGACCGGCAGTTTTTATACGATTTCTTGGCGGGAACTCGATTGGTCGATTTGAAACAGGAAACATCCGAAAGCTGATTGTTCTACTGTTTCGCCACACAGACAAAAGGTCGTCTGAAAACGAGGCAAGCCCTTGCCGTTTTCAGACGACCTTTTTATCCGCCGTCGTTCTTGTTTGAAACCCAACCCAACTTAAACCATCTTCGATTCACGCATTCCCCTACTGTTTACACGAAACGGAAATGACGGTAAACCTGATCACGCCCACAACGACAAAAAGGTCGTCTGAAACCCAAATTGGATTTCAGACGACCTTTTTATTTCAAGCCGGTTGGCTTATTTGTTGAAGAAAACCAGCGTCCACGGCAAGACATAAGCTTGCAGCAGGGTCAGCAGGCCGACGAAGGTACAGAAAATCAAGCTGTGTTTCACGGTAAAGCGGAACAGGTTGGATTCTTTGCCTTCCAGACCGACCGCCGCGCAGGCGATGGCGATGGATTGCGGCGAAATCATTTTGCCGGTTACGCCGCCGGTGGTGTTGGCTGCAACGGTCAGCTCGGGTACGATGTTGATTTGATGCGCAGTGCTGGCTTGCAGCGAACCGAAGAGCGCGTTGGCGGAGGTGTCCGAACCGGTCAGGAATACGCCCAGCCAGCCGAGGAACGGCGAGAAGAACGGGAACACGGTGCCGGTGGCGGCGAGGACGAGTGCCAATGTGGACGACAGGCCTGAATAGTTTGCCACGAATGCGAAGCCGAGTACCAAGCCGATAGACAGGATGGACAGACGCAGTTCTTTGAGCGTTTCAAAGAAAGTGCTGACGGCTTCGGAAGGTTTCATTTTCAGCAAAACGGCGGAAACGATGGAAGCAAACAGGATTGCCGTGCCGACTGCGCCGAGGAGGTCGATTTTGAACACGGCGGCGTATGGTGTCGGTTCGCTGACGATGGGCGCGGCTTTTTGTACCAAGTTGTGCAGCATCGGCCAGTCGAATTTGATGGTGGCAACGCCCAAAGCCTCTTTAACGCCCTTAATCGTCCACACGCTGACGAAAACGGTCAGGATGGCGAAAGGCGACCAGGCTTTGATGATTTGTCCGGCAGTGTATTCGCCCGCTTTGCGCTCGGCCGGTTTTTTCATGCCGTTGAAGGTGAAGATTTCTTTAGGCTGCCATTTTTTCAGGAAGGCAGACAGGCAGACCAGGCTGACCAATGCGGAGGTCACGTCGGGCAATTCCGGACCGATGAAGTTGGCGGTAATGAACTGGGTAGTGGCAAAAGACACGCCCGCCACCAATACGGCAGGCCAAGTTTGACGTATGCCGCGCATACCGTCCATCATGGCGACCAACCAGAAAGGAACGATAATCGACAGGATCGGCAGTTGGCGGCCGGCGACCTGACCGATGTGGTAAGGGTCGAGGTTGGACACTTGACCGGCAACCAAGATTGGAATACCCATCGCACCGAAAGCCACGGGCGCGGTATTGGCAATCAAACACAAACCGGCGGCGTAGAGCGGATTGAAGCCCAAGCCCACCAACAAAGAGGCGGTAATCGCCACCGGCGCGCCGAAGCCTGCCGCGCCTTCGAGGAAAGCGCCGAAGGAGAAGCCGACCAGCAACATTTGCAGGCGTTGGTCTTCGGTAATCGAAATCACGGAAGCGCGGATGATGTCGAACTGCCCTGTTTTCACAGTAATTTTATACAGGAACACAGCAGTAACGATAATCCATGCAATCGGCCACAAACCGTAGGCAAAGCCGTACAGCGCGGAAGAAACCGCCATGCCCGCAGGCATTCCGAAACCTAATACGGCAACGCCAAGCGCAATCAGCAGCGTATAAAGCCCCGCCTGATAACCCTTGAGCTTCAAGACGGTCAGTGCAACAAAGAAAAAGATAATGGGCAGGAGGGCGACGGCTGCCGTCAAATACAGGCTGCCGCCCACTGCGGTATAGTTTTGAATCCAAGTTTCCATTGGGAAAATCTCCGAATATTTTTCTAATATACTTTCCTAAATTGGTAAAACCAATTTTTTGAACGGAGGACACTTTACGAAACTTTAATATGGCAGTCAATTATTTTTTTAAACAACCTTGCTACATAAGTGCAAAATTGTTATTTAATTTTAAATAAAACAAAATATTATATGAATTGTAAAAATGTAGCCCAATGTAGTTTTAAAACAAATACGGGTAGGACAAGCCATATTGACGGGATACGGGGCGGTTAATTAGAATACGGCGACCTTGGTCATGCCAATTTGGTCATGCCAATTTTGATGCAGGCTGCCCTTTCGGACGGCCTGCCGCATCACATTATCGGATTTGGGTCTTCTTCGCAGAAAAAACATGATGGAAAAGAGGGAATTACAATGACAAAACTGGTTCGTCCGCAAAAAATCAGCGACCAAATATTGTCGATATTGGAAGAACGCATCGCGGCGGGCATTTACGAAGAAGGCGGCAAAATCCCGCCCGAGCGCACGCTGGCGGAAGAATTCGGCGTATCGCGCCCGTCGGTCAGAGTCGCACTCAACATCCTGATTGCGCGGCAGGTTTTGGAAGCGCGGCAGGGCGACGGCTATTACGTTTCCGTCAAACCGCAGCAGGATTTCCTCCAAAGCTGGCAGGAATTGCTCGGCAAACATTCCAACTGGGAAACCGACGTTTTCGATTTCAGCTGCCACATCGAAGGCTGCATGGCGTCGCTGGCTGCAGAACGGCGCACCGATGCTGATTTGAAACGGATTGATTTTTGGCGGCAAAAATTCGAATCCGCCTGCGAAAGCGGCAATTTGGAACATCAAAGCGAAGCCGACGTGAGCTTTCACCAAACCATCGCCGACGCCGCGCACAACATCCTCTTCAGCCACCTCTCCGGCGGCCTGCTCAAAATGCTCTACCGCCAGACGCGCAGCAGCATCATCTATTCCAACCAAACCGAAGACCCGCGCCCCAAGCTGATTGCGCAACACCGCGCCATCTACGAAGCCATCTTGGAACGCCGCCCCGCCGATGCTGCCGAAGCCGCCAAAATACACTTAAACTACGTCGCCAACAGCATCTTGCAAAACAGGGCATACCAAAGCCGCAACGAACACGCCGACACGCTGGCGCAGAAAGACTTGAAGCGGGTGCAGGACTGGAAGTAGTTTCCTGCCTGACGGAAATGGTAAGCAGATACAAAACCCGATTATCCGCCCGCAAGGTCGTCTGAAAACCCAAATACCTGCCTTCGCGGCAGATTCCTACAACAAAAAAGGAGTAGAAATGAAACTATCCGAACTGTTCAACCCCAACGAATTTGCCGCGCGTCATTTGAGTTTCGGCGACGAGGCCGCGCTTTTGGAAGCGCTCGGCGAGAAGAGTATGGACGAATTTGTCGGCAACACCGTGCCGCAAAGCATCCGTATGCCGTCCGAACTCGACCTGCCCGCAGCCCTGACCGAGGCGGACGCTTTGGCGAAGCTGAAAGCCATTGCGGCGAAAAACGTGATCAACAAATCCTATATCGGCTTGGGCTATTATCCGACCCGCGTGCCGAACGTGATTTGGCGCAACGTATTGGAAAATCCGGGCTGGTACACCGCCTACACGCCGTATCAGGCGGAAATCGCGCAGGGGCGTTTGGAAGCGTTGTTGAACTTCCAGCAGGTGTGCATCGATTTGACCGGTTTTCCCGTGGCGGGCGCGTCTTTGCTGGACGAAGCGACCGCCGCTGCCGAAGCAATGGCGATGGCGCACCGCGTGGGCAAAGTGAAATCCGAGCGTTTCTTTGTGGACGAGCGCGTTTATCCGCAGACTTTGGACGTGATGAAAACCCGTGCCAAATATTTCGGCTTCGAGCTGGTGGTCGGCGATTTTGCCAAAGCGGATGAAGGCGAATACTTCGGCGCGCTGTTCCAATACGTCGGCAAAGACGGCGACGTACAAGACTTGCAAAGCGTCATAGGTCGTCTGAAAACCAAAGGCACGATTGTTGCCGTTGCCGCCGACATCATGAGCTTGGTTTTGCTGAAATCGCCTGCCGAATTGGGCGCAGACATCGCGTTGGGCAACACGCAACGCTTCGGCGTACCGATGGGCTTCGGCGGGCCGCACGCCGCTTATTTCGCCTTTAAAGACGAGTTCAAACGCTCCGCCCCGGGCCGCATCATCGGCGTATCCAAAGACGCATCGGGCAAACCCGCGCTGCGCATGGCGTTGTCCACCCGCGAGCAACACATCCGCCGCGAAAAAGCCACGTCCAACATCTGCACCGCGCAAGCATTGCTGGCGAACTTGGCGGGCATGTACGCCGTTTATCATGGCCCCGAAGGCGTGAAACGCATCGCCAACCGCATTCACGCGCTGGCTTCCGCCTTTGCCGACGCGCTGGTTTCAGACGGCCTGAAAGTGGTTCACGAAGTCTTCTTCGATACCGTTACCGTCGATTTCGGCAGCAAAGAAAAAGCGGACAAAGCGTTCCAAACCGCTTTGGAACTGGGCTACAACCTGCGCCGCGTCAGCGACACTCAAATCGCCGCCGCTTTCCACGAAACGTCCGTGCGCGAAGACCTGGCCGTGTTATATTACGCCTTCACCGGCAACAACACCTTCACGCTTTCAGACGACGTCAAAGGTCGTCTGAAAACGGAATTCCTGCGCCAAGACAATATCTTGCAGCATCCCGTGTTCAACCGTTACCACACCGAACACGAAATGCTGCGCTACCTGAAAAAACTCGAAGACCGCGATTTGGCGATGAACCGCAGCATGATTTCGCTGGGCAGCTGCACCATGAAGCTCAACGCCACCGCCGAAATGCTGCCGATTACTTGGGCGGAATTCACCGACATCCACCCCTACGCCCCCGAAGCTCAAACCGCCGGCTACCGCGAACTCTTGACCGACATGGAAAACAGCCTGAAAGCCATCACCGGCTTTGACGCGATTTCCTTCCAGCCCAACTCCGGCGCGCAGGGCGAATACAGCGGTATGCTCGCCATCCGCCGCTATCAGGAAGCCCAAGGCGAAGCGCACCGCAACATCTGCCTGATTCCCAAGTCCGCCCACGGCACCAACCCCGCCACCGCCGCCATGCTCGGTTTGAAAGTCGTCGTCGTCGATACCGACGAACACGGCAACGTCAACATCGACGATTTGAAAGCCAAAGCCGAACAACACCGCGACGCCTTGTCCGCCATCATGATTACCTACCCGTCCACCCACGGCGTATATGAAGAAGGCATCCGCGACATCTGCCGCATCGTCCATGAAAACGGCGGACAGGTTTACATGGACGGTGCCAACCTCAACGCCCAAATCGGCATCATGCAGCCTGCCGAAGTCGGCGCGGACGTGTTGCACATGAACCTGCACAAAACCTTCTGTATCCCCCACGGCGGCGGCGGTCCGGGCGTCGGCCCTATCGGTTTGAAAGCCCACCTTGCCCCGTTTGCCCCGGGACACGCTTTGACCGACACCCACAGCGCCAGTGCCAAGCAAACCGCCGTTGCCTCAGCCGCCTTCGGTTCCGCGTCCATCCTGCCGATTACCTGGATGTACCTGACCATGATGGGCAAACAAGGCATGGAACAGGCAACGCGCTGGGCATTGCTCAACGCCAACTACGTCGCCAAACGCCTGAGCGAAGACTATCCCGTCCTTTACACAGGCAAAAACGGCCGCGTCGCGCACGAATGCATCGTCGATTTGCGTCCGCTCAAAGCCGAAAGCGGCATCACCGAAACCGACATCGCCAAACGCCTGATGGACTACGGCTTCCACGCCCCGACCGTCTCCTTCCCCGTTGCCGGCACGCTGATGATCGAACCGACCGAAAGCGAGAGCAAAGCCGAACTCGACCGCTTCATCGCCGCCCTGAAACAAATCAAACAGGAAGTGCTGAAAGTCGAGAGCGGCGAATGGCCGAAAGACGACAATCCGCTGGTCAACGCCCCGCACACCGCCGCCGACGTAACCGGCGAATGGGCGCATCCGTACTCCCGCGAAGAAGCCGTCTTCCCGCTGCCTTTCGTGCGCGAAAACAAATTCTGGCCGAGCGTCAACCGCGTGGACGACGTGTACGGCGACCGGAATCTGGTCTGCTCCTGCCCACCAATGGAAGCGTATGAAGATTAAGGTTTGACATGAAGAAAGGTCGTCTGAAAATTTCAGACGACCTTTGTTTTAAAAACCGATAAATGACGCCCTACCCTTTTCAGACGACCTCCCCGCCACAAACCCGCCCCGACAGGAAAACCGCCATGCAAAACATCCGCGCCGCCGCCGTGCAAATGATTTCGTCCACCGACCCCAATGCCAATATCGACACCATGAAACGCCTCGTGCGCCAAGCTGCCGAGCAAAGCGCGGATTGGGTGCTGTTGCCCGAATATTGGCCGCTGATGGGGCGTAAGGATACCGACAAACTGGCTTTTGCCGAACCTTTAGTCGGCGGTGGTTTTAACGAAACTCGCTACGCTCGTTTTGGCGAAACCCGCTACGCTCGTTTTCAGACGTCCTTGAGCGAGACGGCGGCGGAATGCGGCGTGGTGCTTTTTGGCGGCACGATTCCGCTGCAAAGCCCTGAAGCGGGCAAAGTGATGAACACGATGTTGGTGTACGACCGCGACGGTACGCAAATCGGGCTGTATCACAAAATGCACCTGTTCGGTTTTTCAGGTTTGGGCGAACGCTATGCCGAGGCGGACACCATCAGCGCGGGCGGCGATGTGCCGAAATTGGCTGCCGACGGCGTACCGCTTGCCGCAGGCGTGTGTTACGACTTGCGCTTTCCCGAGTTTTTCCGCGCCCAGCAGCCGTTTGACGTTTTGCTATTGCCCGCCGCCTTCACTTACACCACGGGTAAGGCGCATTGGGAATTGCTGCTGCGCGCCCGCGCGGTGGAAAACCAATGTTACGTCGTAGCGGCGGCGCAAGGCGGCGAACACGAAAGCGGCAGGCGCACTTTCGGTCATAGCATGATTATCGATCCGTGGGGCGAAATCTTGGACGTATTGTCCGAAGGCGAGGGCATCGTTATCGCCGATTTGGACGGCGCGCGGCTGCAAAGCGTGCGCACCAGGCTGCCCGCGTTGCAACACAGGTTGTTAAAATAAAAACAATTCATCCCCAAACGTCGCCATTTCCGCCTTAAATTCTATGATATGTTGATTTTATCGCAACAAAATTAATCCAAAGCAATATGAAATTGACAATTAATTTTGCATTTATAATATTAGCAGGTACAATTTCAGACTATTTATTTGGGCTAGTCATACATTGCACAACAGCAGACAAAAATAAGGCTGTTCAACAGTCTAGTGCATTTTATAAAAGGGATATCAAGGATGCTCCAAGCTAAAATCGTCGTTATCGGCAGTATCAATATGGATTTAGTCACCCGCGCTTCAAAATTTCCCAGAGCGGGTGAAACATTGCTGGGCAATTCATTTCACCGCTTCATGGGCGGTAAGGGCGCAAACCAAGCGATTGCTGCGGCGCGTTTGGGGGCAGACGTCTGTATAGTCGGCGCGGTCGGCGATGACGATTTCGGCTATGAAATGACCACCAACCTCTGCCGCGAAGGCATCTTTACCGAACACATCCAAACCCTCACCGGCCTGCCCAGCGGCATGGCAAACATTACCGTTGCCGACGATGAAAACGCCATTATCGTTATCGCCGGAGCCAATATGGGGCTGACGGTTGCCGACATCGAAAACGCCGAGCAGCAAATCGCCTCTGCCGATGTGGTTTTGAGCCAGCTCGAAATTCCGATGGACTGCGTCATCACCGCCGCAAAATTGGCGAAGAAATACGGCAAGCCCTTTATCCTCAACCCGGCTCCCGCCCAATTCCTGCCTTCGGAATTATGGGAATTGGTCACCCTTCTGACCCCCAACCGTTACGAACTTGCCGACTGCCTCGGCCTGCCGCAAGATTTGAATCCCGAAGAGCTGATTCTAAAAGCCCCCTGCCCCGTCCTGATGACCATGAGTGACAAAGGCGCAGTCTATAAAGACGGTCAGGACGGTTTGCGTTATGTTTCCAGCTTTAAAGTGGACACTGCCGACACCATCGGTGCCAGCGACGCATTCAACGGCGCATTGTCCGTCTTCTGGAATCAAGGCATCGAAACCGCCGTCCGCAAGGCATGTGCCGTCGCCGCGCTTTCCATTACCCAAGACGGCGCGCAAAACGGAATGCCTTTCAAAGAAGAATTGGAACAATTCCTCGCCGCGCATCAATAAATCCATATTCACGTTATCAAACAGTCAAAAGGTCGTCTGAAACCCATCTTCCGGCGTTTCAGACGACCTTTATTAATCTTAAAGATGATTGAGCCGCATTACCGTGTCGCACGCCATGTCATGAATACTTTTTGGGAATGGTTAAACCGCCCCGATGGATTTGGCAACCGACGGTCTGACGGCTACAATATCGTGTTAAAAACTTTTCATTTGGGAACACGCAAAATGTTGGTTCATCCTGAGGCGATGGGCGTCGCCGCATTGGCGGACAAAATCCGCAAAATCGAAAACTGGCCGCAAAAAGGCATTTTATTTCACGACATTACACCGGTGCTTCAAAGCGCGGAATATTTCCGCCTTTTGGTGGACTTGCTGGTTTACCGATATATGGGTCAGAAAATCGATGTCGTGGCTGGCTTGGACGCACGCGGCTTCATCATCGGCGCGGCGTTGGCATATCAGTTGAACGTCGGCTTCGTCCCCATCCGCAAAAAGGGCAAGCTGCCTTTTGATACGATTTCGCAAAGCTACGCGCTGGAATACGGCGAAGCGACGGTCGAAATCCACAAAGACGCGGTCAAACCCGGCGCGCGCGTGCTGCTGGTTGATGATTTGGTTGCAACCGGCGGCACCATGCTCGCAGGCGTAGAACTAATCCGAAAACTTGGCGGCGAAGTCGTTGAAGCGGCGGCGATTTTGGAATTTACGGACTTGATCGGCGGCAGCAAAATCCGCGAAAACGGCGTTCCCCTGTTTACCCTGCTGCAAAACGAAGGCTGCATGTAAACTTTGCCCATGCCTCAAAGGTCGTCTGAAACAGCCATCCCGCTTTTCAGACGACCTTTTTGTTGTCCCTGATTACGCGGTTAATGTAAATATCGGTTTCAGATTCGGACAATCCTGCCAAATCGTTTAAAATACGGTTCTAATTGATTCTAATAAAGATACGGCAAGTAATGAACGCACAACGCATATTTTCCCTCTCGCTCAGCCTGATTGCCGCAGCCGTCTTGTCGGCGTGCGTCTCTGAAAACGACACCTCATCCAAAGAGTCTGCCTCTTCCCTGACCGAACCCGCCTCCATCCCCGCCCGCCGCGCGGAAGGCGAATCCAAAGTATTGTCCGATTACGGTCAATACCAAGGCGCGTTGGACGCTGCCAAACGCGGCGACGATATGTGGGTGCAACAATTCTTGGCGCAAGCGGGCGACAGCGCGATGGCTGAAACCGTCCGCAACGAATGGCTCAAAAGCCTCGGCGCGCGCGGACAATGGGATGTGTTCCGCCAAGAAAACAAAAAGCTGAATGCGGCGGGCCGGGTACAGGAAGTGCAATGCTATGCTGAACTGAGCAGCGGCAGCTACAACATGGCGGCAGAGCTTGTGCGCGTTACCAACAAGCTGCCCGCGGGCTGTACCCGTTTGGTCGAAAGCGCAGCATCGGCAGGTCGTCTGAACAGCAACGACGCATGGCGCCGCGTACGCGGATTGTTGAGCAACAGCCAAACCAGCGACGCACGCAGTTTGGCAGCCGCATTGGGTAGCCCGTTTGAAGGCGGCTCGCAAGGTGCGCGCGAATACAGCCTTTTGAACGTCATCGGCAAAGACGCGCGCAAATCCTCCTCCGCAGCCTCCACGCTGTCCGGCATGGAATCCGGCTTAAGCCGCGAACAAAGCAGCTTCGCATGGGGCGTATTGGGACTCTACCAAGCGCAAAATCAAAACATGCAGACCGCGTTGAGCTACTACAACCGCGTTTCCGACCGCAAACAACTGACCGACGAGCAGTTTGAATGGTACGCCCGCGCCGCCCTGCGCCTGCAACGCTGGAACGAATTGTCCGGCATCATCCAACAAATGCCCGACAACCTGCAAAAAGACCCGACTTGGCAATACTGGCTGGGCCGCAGCTACGCCGCACAAGGCAACCAAAGCCGTGCTCAAGAAATGTACGAAAAAGCCGCCGCAAGCGGACGCAATTTCTACGCCGTCTTAGCAGGCGAAGAACTCGGCCGCCGCGTCAATACCAAAAACAACGTTTCCGACGCCGATAAAAAAGACGTCCGCCGCATGGCAGACGACGGCGCCATCAAACGTGCGCTGGTTCTGTTTAAAAACAGCCAAAGCAGCAACGATGCCAAAATGCGCCGTCAGGCGCAGGCAGAATGGCGTTTCGCCACCCGCGACTTCAACGAGGACAACCTCCTGACTGCCGCGCAAGTCGCCTTTGAAAACCAGTTCTACGACATGGCGATCAACAGCGCCGACCGGACCGAGCGCAAACTCAACTACAACCTGCGCTACCTCTCTCCGTTTAAAGAGACCACCGTCCGCTACGCCTCGCAAGCAGGCATCGATCCCGCTTGGGTTTACGGTCTGATCCGCCAAGAAAGCCGCTTCGTCATGGGCGCGCAATCCAGCGTCGGCGCGCAAGGCCTGATGCAGGTTATGCCTGCCACCGCCCGTGAAATCGCCGGCAAAATCGGCATGAGCAGCAGTGAACTCTACACCATGGACGGCAACATCCGCATGGGTACATGGTACATGGCAGATGCCAAACGCCGCCTGCAAAACAACGAAGTGATGGCAACCGCAGGCTACAACGCCGGCCCCGGCCGCGCCCGCAACTGGCAGGCTTCTACACCTCTGGAAGGCGCGATTTACGCCGAAACCATCCCTTTCACCGAAACCCGCGACTACGTCAAAAAAGTCATGACCAACGCGACCTTCTACGCATCCCTGTTCAACGAGCCGCAAACTTCGTTGAAACAGCGTATGGGAATCGTTCCGGGTCGTTATTGATTGACTTGGCTGCATCCGATCGGATTGTTTGACAGATACGGAAGCCAAACTTGAAAAGGTCGTCTGAAAGTATGTTTTCAGACGACCTTTTTTAGTGTGGATGATGGCAAAAAACAACGAATCAACCGCTTTAATCTTCATCGCCATCCCGCACTCTTTTCAATAAACTGGTTGGCATTACCCTGCCCCAATCCTTTGTATAGTGGATTAAATTTAAATCAGGACAAGGCGAGGCAAAGCCGTACTGGTTTAAAGTTAATCCACTATATCTGTTACTTGCTGCCGTGTATCCAGCGTTCAGCCGCTGAACGGGAACACTTTACAAAAAGGTCGTCTGAAAACCGAAAAATCAGTTTTCAGACGACCTTTGTTTAGCTCAAACCTTCCCGGTTTAAGCGGCGTTGACTTTGTCTTCGCGGCGCAGCAGGGTAATCAGGTCGCTGATGCGCTGTTTCATGCTGCGACGGTCGACGATTTGGTCGATAGCGCCTTTCTCCAGCAGGAACTCTGCGCGTTGGAAGCCTTCGGGCAAGGTTTCACGGACGGTTTGTTCGATAACGCGCGGGCCGGCAAAGCCGATAAGGGCGTTGGGTTCGGCAAGCACGACATCGCCGAGGAAGGCGAAGCTGGCGGATACGCCGCCCATGGTCGGGTCGGTCAGGACGGAGATGAACGGCAGGTGTTTTTCAGTCAGAAGATGCAATGCCGCGCTGGTTTTGGTCATCTGCATCAATGAGTTGACACCTTCCTGCATCCGCGCACCGCCCGATGCGGCAACGCAGATGAAAGAGCAGTTGTCGGCTACGGCACGGCGCACGCCTTGGACGAAGCGTTCGCCGACGACAGAGCCCATAGAGCCGCCGATAAAGCGGAATTCGAAGGCGGCAATCACGACGGGCAGGCCGTTCATAAAGCCTTTCATCACGACCAACGCATCATCTTCGCCGGTGGCTTTGCGCGCGGCGGCCAAGCGTTCGGGGTATTTTTTGCTGTCTTTGAATTTCAGCGGGTCGGTCGGTTTGATATTGGCGGCGATTTCTTCGCGGCCTTCCTCGTCCAAAAGCAAATTGAGGCGTTCGCGTGCGGAAAGTGGGTTGTGATGGTTACATTTCGGGCAAACTTGGTCGTTTTGCTGAAGTTCGGTCGAGTAGATGGTTGCCGAGCAGGAAGGGCATTTGTGCCACAGGCCTTCGGGAACGTTGGACGAGCCTTCGCTTTTGCTGCGGTTTTTGATTTTGGGCGGTAGGATTTTGTCTAACCAACTCATGGATGACTCCTTGGAATTCGAGATTCAGACGACCTTTGCGTGTGTTTTCGGAAAAGGCCTTAACGGATTGCGTCTTTTAATTCTTTTACCAACGCGCCGACGGCTTCTGCTTCGCGGCTTGCGTTATTTTCAATTTCTTTGACAATGCGGCTGCCGACGATGACGGCATCGGCAACGGCGCCGATTTTGCGCGCGCTTTCGGCATTGCTGATGCCGAAACCGACACCGATCGGGATGTCGATATACTTGCGCAAAAGCTCTATTTTACGCGAAACTTCCTCGGTATCCAAACTTGCTGCGCCGGTAACGCCTTTGAGCGAAACGTAATAGACAAAGCCGCCTGCAACGCGGGCGATGGTTTGGATACGCTCTTCGGTCGTGGTCGGGGCAATCAGAAAGATGCAATCGATGCCGCGCGATTTGAGTTCGTCGTGCAGCGGGGTGATGGTTTCGACAGGGGAATCGACGGTCAGCACGCCGTCCACGCCGGCTTCGGATGCCGCTTGGGCAAATGCCTGATAACCCATTTTATGGATCGGGTTCAGATAACCCATCAGGACGACGGGCGTGTTGCCGTTTGTTTCGCGGAAGCGGCGTACGATGTTCAATACGTCGTTGAGGGAAACTTTGTTTGCCAACGCACGCTCGGCGGCGCGCTGGATGGTCGGACCGTCCGCCATCGGGTCGGAAAAGGGAACGCCCAATTCCAGGATGTCGGCGCCGTTTTCAACCAAACTGTGCATCAGCGCAAGCGTGGTATCGAGATTGGGATCGCCTACGGTGATATAGGGAATCAGGGCTTTTGCGCCGTCAAGCGCGGCAAAGGTTTGCTGGATTCTGCTCATCTTGA
The DNA here is from genome assembly GCA_963532335.1 of uncultured Neisseria sp. GTDB lineage: Bacteria > Pseudomonadota > Gammaproteobacteria > Burkholderiales > Neisseriaceae > Neisseria. Next base: position 42,866 of record CAUSKT010000010.1, read on the forward strand.
TTTCTCGTTTCCGTAACGGCTGTTTCCAGCCGGTTTTCATCGACAATTAAGTTGGCAAGTATAGCATTGACTGTCTGTTTCGGGCGAAACTGCATGACATTTTCAGTCATTTTTTCATATAGATAAAAGGTCGTCTGAAAATCTTTTCAGACGACCTTTCCAAAACCGGGCAGTCGGAATGCTGCCGCTATGCCGATTTTCCACCGTTTAATCGCGTTTGTGCTCGATATAGTCTTGGTGTTTGGCTTGGGGATCGGCGCGGGTCACCGTGTATTCGCCTTCGATGATATCGCCGTCATCTTCAGTACGGCGCGTAAAGGTTTGCTGACGGAAAGACTGCGTATTCATTTGAGCCGCAGGCCGACCCTTTATCGGCAAAAGCAGCAGCAAGGCGATAATGGTGGACACAAAACCCGGACTGAGCAGCAAAATCCCGGCGACGGTATAACGTATCGGCCACAACATCTGATACATGGAAATATTGTCCCCGCTGCGGATGGCCGCACCCGCCAGCAAAATGCCGGACAGCCCCGTGTGGCGCAGCATCATCGTGCCGCCGATAAAGCTGACTATCATCAGCAGGAAAGTGAATCCGCCGCCCAGCCAATCCGCCACCCAAACGATGGACATAATTTCCAAAAACAATAATACTAAAAAACCCACACCGAAATACTGCATCTTTGCTCCTTTAAATTCCGAACCCGCTTCATGCTGCGCAAGTCGGCGCGTTTAGCCGCAATTTCAATCTATCTTATTGAATCTTTTTGGATACCACAAACCGACATTTTGTTCTTGCCGAACAATCGGCTTCCCTTAACATAAAGATAATGCGCCCTACTTTCAAGGCGGGCGAATGTGAAAAACCGTAAGGTTTCGGCACGTTTTTTCAGACGAGGTCGTCTGAAACGGCACGCGCCCTTACAGCAACTTCTTGATATCGTTTTCTATTTCTTCCGGCGTTACGCTGGGCGCAAACCGTGCCGCCACTTCGCCTTGCCGATTAATCAGGAATTTGGTGAAGTTCCAGCGGATATCGCCCGCCTGATGCTTACTGCCCCATGCCGCCAGCCGCAACACCGCTTCTTTCAACATATGCCCGCCCCTATCCTGCGGCTGTTGCGCCTTCAAATAAGCATAAAGCGGCGATGCGGATGCGCCGTTGACATCGATTTTGTCAAAAATTTTGAATGCAGTACCAAACTTCGTCTGACAGACGGAAGCAATTTCCCGACTGCTCTCCGGCGCCTGTCCGCGAAATTGGTTGCACGGAAAATCCAATATCTCCAAACCTTGCCCGTTATAACGTTCATAAAGCTGCTGCAATGCCGTATATTGCGGCGTCAATCCGCAGCGCGTGGCGGTGTTGACAATCAGCAGCACCTTACCGCGGTAAACACTCAGGGAAACCGGATTGCCCTGAGCATCGTTTAAGGTGAAGTCGTAAATATTCATCTTGTGCATTCGTTAAGGTCGGGTAAACACCATCGGAAATTTCAGGCTATATCCTTCATTTTGAGTGATGATTTTTATAGTATTTCAACAATGCCATCATTTCTTTTACCTTCTTTTTGCCATGCCGCTCGTCAGTGACAAAATCTTCTGCCTTATTGCCCAATTCATTTTTGATGTCCGGGTTGGCACCGTTTGCCAAAAGTATTTCGAGTATCGCTACATTGCCGTTGAAACAGGCGTTTTGGACGGGCGTAAAACCCATTTCGCCCTGTTTGTTGACATCCGCACCATGTTGAATCAGCAATAAAACATCTTCGCATTCTCGGTTGATGACCGCCAAATTCAGCAAGGTTTCATCCATCAAACCCAAATCATGTACGGAAGCGATACGGGGGCGCGAGGAGAAAGCCACGTTATAGTCAATTAAAAATAAAATAGTACAATACTCAACTTTGAAGGTCTAACC
>CAUSKT010000011.1:0-43629 GCA_963532335.1 uncultured Neisseria sp.
AGAGCGCCTGAATAGGCTTTTATGAGTGTCCAAGATTTGGGGGCCAGTTCAAAGCTTGAAATCCGTTTCAGACGACCTCTTCTTAAAACAAACCCTGCTTACAAAGGAAATAACCGCATGAACCCCATCCGTCCCTTCTTAGACCATACTCCGCAAGTCCACGAGTCCTGTCTTATCGATGAAACTTCGGTCATCATCGGCGAAGTATCGCTTGCCGAAGACGTATCCGTCTGGCCCTATGCCGTTTTGCGCGGCGACGTGAACAGCATCAGCATCGGCGCGCGCAGCAATGTACAGGACGGCAGCGTCTTGCACGTTTCGCACAAAAATGCGGAAAAGCCTGAAGGCTCGCCCCTTGTCATCGGCGAAGACGTTACCGTCGGACACAAAGTCATGCTGCACGGCTGCCGTATCGGCGACCGCGTTTTAATCGGTATGGGAACAATTATTCTGGACGATACTGTCGTCGAAAGCGACGTGATGATAGGCGCAGGCAGCTTGGTGCCGCCGCGCAAACGTTTGGAAAGCGGCTATCTTTATGTCGGCTCGCCCGTCAAACAAGTCCGCCCGTTGACTGACAAGGAAAAAGAGTTTTTGAAATATTCGGCCGCGCATTATGTGCGGCTGGCAGGACAACACAAGCAATCAAAATAAGCCCTCTGCGACGCCTTATCGCTATAATTGATGGGGCTTTGCTGCCTGCTCCTGATTTTCAGACGACCCGTCCCGATACCGACCATGAACCCCGAAACCCTGCAAGATTTCCTACATGCCCACATCCCTGCGACCGCCCTGCTCGACCTGAGCGTCTTGGAAACCACAGCGGGTCAGACCGTACTTTTCGCACCCCACGCCCCCAACCGCAATCATAAAAATACTGCCTTCGGCGGCAGTATCGCATTGGCGGCAACCGTCGGCGGCTGGGCAACTGTCTATCTCCATTGCCCCGAATCGGATGGCAATATCGTCATTCAAGAAGGCACTACCCGCTACCTGCGCCCTGCCCGAGGCGACCTGACCATCATCACGCGCAGTCCGCCGGCTGAAGAGTGGCAAAAACTCAAAACCATGTTCGAGCGCCATAAAAAAGGAAAAATCACCCTGCAAACCGAAATCTATTCGGAAAACGAATTGGCTGCCGTCTTTGACGGACGGTTTGTCGTATTGGGATAAGGTATCGGCTGTTTCATAGACAAAGGTCGTCTGAAATTTTCAGACGACCTTTTTATATCCAGCGGATGTCTATTCACACCCAAAGCCAAGCCCAAACGCTGCGTCCTTCGCCTTGCAGCAACACCAGCGTTCGGCAGGCGGAGGCTGTGTTCATACATTCCAGCCCGATGCCGTGTGCGGCAAGTTCGGCGGCGATTTTGGGATGGAGGAACTGCTGCTTCTCCCCTGTGCCGATGATGATGACTTCGGGCAAATCATCTAAATCGGAGGTCGTCTGAAACAGGTCGGCGGCAGTCAGCTCGGACGGCGTTTGCACGTTCATTGCTTCGATTTTGCCGTTGCGCCAGATGATGGGCGCGGTGTAGGTTTTGCCGCCTGCTTCGATTGCACCCGCCCGATAAGCGGTCAGGCTTAGGGTTTCATCGGTTTTGTTTTCTTCAATCAGCATTTTCTTCCGTTTCCTTCTCGGCTTCATCCATCTATTGCAAACAGGCTTGCCGCCCTTTCGCCGCGTTCCGTAAAAAAGGTGCAAAATCAGGCAATTTCAGGTAGGATGGGCGACTTTAGCCTGCGCCTTCCGCCCTTGCAAAATCAGCATTATATCAATCTGCGGCGGCGGTGCGTTTCGGGCTTTCTGAATTTCTGTTTTTACTTTTTGATTTAAGAGAATCGGCTCACAAGGAGGCACAATGAAGCCAGTAAACATCGGTCTTTTAGGTTTAGGTACAGTCGGCGGCGGTACAGCTGCCGTGTTGCAGGACAATGCGGCGGAAATCAGCCGCCGTTTGGGACGCGAAGTGCGCATCAGTGCCGTATGCGACTTGAGCGAAGAAAAAGCCCACCAAACCTGCCCGTCCGCAGCCTTCGTCAAAGACCCGTTCGAACTGGTCGCGCGTGAAGACGTCGATGTCGTGGTCGAACTGTTCGGCGGTACGGGCATCGCCAAAGAAACGGTGTTGAAAGCCATTGAAAACGGCAAACACATCGTTACCGCCAACAAAAAACTGCTCGCCGAATACGGCAACGAAATCTTCCCGCTGGCGGAAGAAAAAAACGTCATGGTGCAATTTGAAGCTGCTGTGGCAGGCGGCATCCCGATTATCAAAGCCCTGCGCGAAGGCCTCGCCGCCAACCGCATCCGCAGCATCGCCGGCATCATCAACGGCACCAGCAACTTCATCCTCTCCGAAATGCGCGAAAAAGGCAGCGCGTTTGCCGACGTATTGAAAGAAGCGCAAGCATTGGGCTACGCCGAAGCCGATCCGACCTTCGACATCGAAGGCAACGACGCAGGCCACAAAATTACCATCATGAGCGCGCTGGCATTTGGCACGCCGATGAACTTCCCCGCCTGCTACCTCGAAGGCATCAGCAAACTCGACAGCCGCGACATCAAATACGCCGAAGAACTCGGCTACCGCATCAAACTTTTGGGCATCACCCGTAAAACCGACAAAGGCATCGAATTGCGCGTCCATCCGACCCTGATTCCCGAAAGCCGCCTCTTGGCAAACGTCAACGGTGTGATGAACGCCGTGCGCGTCAACGCCGATATGGTCGGCGAAACCTTATATTACGGCGCGGGCGCGGGCGCATTGCCGACCGCTTCCGCCGTGGTTGCCGACATCATCGACATCGCCCGCCTGATTGAAGCCGATACCGACCACCGCGTACCGCATCTGGCGTTCCAGCCCGCCCAAGTCCAAGCGCAAACCATCCTGCCTATGGACGAAATCACCAGCAGCTACTACCTGCGCGTCCAAGCCAAAGACGAACCGGGCACGCTGGGACAAATCGCCGCGCTTTTGGCAAAAGAAAACGTGTCCATCGAAGCCTTAATCCAAAAAGGCGTCATCGACCAAACCACCGCCGAAATCGTGATTCTGACCCACAGCACGGTCGAGAAAAACGTCAAGCGCGCCATCGCCGCCATTGAAGCATTAAGCTGCGTGGAAAAACCGATCACCATGATCCGCATGGAAAGCCTGCATGACTGAGCCGAAAAACGAAATGTCCGCCGAAGAGCAAGCCGCGGCGCGGAAAAAAGCGAAAGCCAAAATCCGCACCATCCGCATTTGGGCGTGGGTCATTTTGGCGCTGCTCGCCGCCACCGCCCTGCTCTCCCAATGCGCCATGTCCAAACCGCAGGCAAAGCAGAACATCTTTGAGTCTTGCATGAAAAACATCCCCTTTGCCGAAAAATGGCAAAACGATTTGAAAGAAAGGGGCTTGGATTCAAACAACAGCAAACTCGCCACCGATTACTGCACCTGTATGTGGGACAAGCCTTTGGACAAACTTTCCGAAGAGCAAATCCGTTCATTGGGCAAACTTAGCCCGCAAGAACAGCTCGACCTGCTCGGCGGCGCGCAAGCGTTTGAAGATCGCGACAAGCAGTGTGTGGCAGGTTTGAAGGCGGAATAATCCGTTTTTGACATGGCAAAAAGGTCGTCTGAAAAAACTCCGTTTGTTTTTTTCAGACGACCTTTTTATTGATAAGGGATTCACTGCACATCAGGATGGAACAACAAACTATGCTCGAATGATCGGTTTCTTCTTCCCTTCCAACCATACCTTCAGTTTTTCCTCATCCAAAAACCAATGGCAGATTTCTTCGTCCCCATCCAATAACACGGGGACAAGTTCGTTATACTTTTCTTCTAAAACAGGGTCTTCATCGACATCGAAGATTTCCAACTCAAAACCGAATGCCTCTTGATACGGCTTGAGCTGTTCACGCATTTTGTGACAGAGACTGCAATATTCTCGAAACATCAGGGTCAACTTCATGGCGGATGCTTTGCGGTGTAGTAAACGAAAAACGGATTGTAAGATAAAGGCTGCCGTCAATGCAAAGGTCGTCTGAAACCCTAGATTTCGGTTTCAGACGACCTTTTGTAACGCTTTAGACAAGATTAGGATTGCACATTGATACCGGCGGTAACTGTCGTTTGCGCACTGTTGGCATTCAGGAAGGAAGCCGCCAGTTCGCCGCAGCAGCCGCAACAGGTCGCAACGCCCAATTGAGCCTGCAAATCGCTCATGGTACTCGCGCCTGCAGCGATGGTTTCTTTGATGTCGTGGTCGGTAATGGCGTTGCAAATGCAAACAAACATGATGTGCTCCGTGTTTTCTTTCGCTCAGTATTGATAGTGTGTTTTATTCTTAAACGTAAATATAAATAAAAACAGTTTGCATTGCAAGATCGGTTCTAACGGTTTTATTTGGTAATTTTCTATTGATTTTCCTTTTCCGATTGATTCGATAGATTGGAACCATATTCTAAAAACAACAAAGCCGCGCACGTCATAACATTTCACAACAAATAAAAAAATACAGGCTGCGCAACGGCAAGCCTGTACTTTTTATCTTTTCATTTTGCAATACCGCTATTTCCCTTTCACATCAATCACCCACACTTCCGACTGCGAACCCAAGCGCAGCGGAATCCCCCAGAAACCGTAGCCGGACGTAACAAAAAAATGTCTTCCGCCGATTTCCTCGTAGCCGTAGGCAAGGCGGTAGAGCGTGCGCACGATCAGGTTTGCCGGCGCGATTTGACCGTTGTGGACATGGCCGGAAACTTGAACGTCAATAGGCAGCGTGGCGTGCGCCTCGACTTCGGTCGGGCGGTGATCCATCAGCAAAACGGGCTGATCGGTATTGTGGTTTTCCAGCAACTGCGCGACAGACGGACGGTCGTGGTCCAAATCATCATTGCGACCGACGAGCAGGAACGCATCGTGTTGCAACACTTGGTTGCCGAGCACGGTAATGCCTGCCGCTTCGAGGTCATGGCGGATGCGCGCACTGTCGCCGAACATATCGTGATTGCCCAAAGTCGCGTAAACGCCCAGCGGCGCTTTCAGACGACCCAGATGCGGCTGCATATTTTCTTTGCGGTAGGCATCGACGTTGTCGTCCATCAAATCGCCCGGCAACAGGATTAAATCGACTTTTTCGCGGTTCATGATGTCCACCAGCTTATCCAGTTGCCGCGCGCCGAACAAAATCCCCAAGTGCAGGTCGCTTGCCATGCCGATACGCAGCGGCTTGTCCATTTTCTTATCGATCACGACGGTCTGATGACGGACGACGGGCGTATAGGCGTTGTACATCCCCAAGCCGACCAAACCTAATACAAACAGCGGCGCAAACAAGCGCAGGCTGCGCGACAGCGACCGGCTGGCCACAAATTTGTGCAGCAGCAGAAACAGGACAAACGTCGCCAGTGCCGCATACATCACAAACAGCAGCAACACCATCCAAAACGCCATGATGCGGAACATAAAATGTCCCAATTCCAACAAAAGCCCAGTCAGCAAGCCGTTGGTCACGAAATACGACACCCCCATCAGCCAACGCCTGCCCGCCTTGCCGACCACCGGCGCAAACAGCCATTGCAACGAACGCCCCAGTCCGAACGTGAAAAGCTGGAGCAATACAATCATAATCAAAAACATCGTGCCGAACATAAAGCGAACCTGTCGAACATCAAAAAACAAACGGCGGATTCTATCATATCCGCCCTTTCAGACGAGGTCGTCTGAAAACCTTAAGTGCTATAATACCGCCTGAAAAATCCAATAAACTGAAAAGGAAACACAATGCCCCGCCCGCAAACCGCCATCATCCCCGATCACGCCCAAGCCGGCATATTTATCGAAGCCGACATCCGCGACGGTCGCTACGATGACATCAAAACCGCCTGCCGAAGCTCGCTTGAAGCTTTGGCGAAGCTGAAAACCCGCTTTCCCGAAGATATTTTAGGCATGACCATCGCCTTCGGCAGCGACGCATGGAAAGCATTCGGACACGCAGAAGAAGGCAGCGAAATCAAGCCCTTCCCCGTCATGGGCAACGGTCTTGCCCCTGCGACCCAGCACGATATTTACATCCATATCCAAGCCTACCGCCAAAACGCCGCCTTCGCACTCGCACAATCCGTCCTGTCCGCGTTCGGCGACAGCATCAGCATCGCCACCGAAGAACACGGCCTGCGCCTTTATGAAGACCGCGGACTGGACGGCTTTGTCGATGGCACTGAAAACCCGCAAGGCGATGAAAACGTCCGCAATGTCGCCATTATTCCCGAAGGCCGACCCGATGCCGGCGGCAGCTACGTCCTGCTGCAAAAATACCTGCACGACCTGAAAAAATGGGATGCCGTCCCTGTTACCGAACAAGAAGCCAGCGTCGGCCGCAGCAAAGAAGCCAACGAAGAATTCAGCAAAGACGTTCGCCTGCCTGATTCGCATTTGGGTCGCGTCAACCTGAAAGAAAACGGCGTGGGTCTGAAAATCGTCCGCCGCAGCCTGCCCTTCGGCAAACTCAGCGGCGAACACGGTCTGATGTTTACCGCCTACTGCCATACCTTGCACAACATCGAAGTACAGCTTTTACACATGTTCGGCGATGCCGACGGCAAAACCGACCTACTGCTCAAGCATCTTTCCACCGCCGTGTCCGGCGCATATTACTACGCCCCTTCGGTCGAGCGTTTGCAAAATTTATAAAACCGCGTTGCCGATGTGAAATATCGAAACCCTAAGACGAAAGGTCGTCTGAAAACTTGAGATTCAGGTTTTTAGACGACCTTTTTCATGACGTTTGTAGGAAATTCAATTATTATCCCCACCTGATTTCAAAACTAATAATAAAAAAGGAAACAGTTTTGCTGAAATATTATGGATTGCCGTTTTGGGTCGTCGGCGTCATCGCTTCGTTCGCTTTGCCGTCCGTACCGTATTGGGGCGTGTGGCTGGCGGCGGTATTGGTTTTGCTGTCGGCTTCACGGCGGTTTGCGATGGCGGGAATGATGCTGTGTGTCCTGCTCGGTGCGGCTTACGGCGTGTTTCGGACGGAAGCGGCTTTGTCGGCGCAATGGCCGCTGAACGGGGCTTCGGAGTCAGTGTTGACGGTTGAAGTCGCGGATATGCCGCGCGGCGACGGGCGGCGGGTGCAGTTTGCGGCGAAGGCGTGGACGGAGGATGGGCAGCAGTTTGATTTATTGCTGTCGGATTATCAGAAACGCGATTGGGCGGTGGGCAGCCGCTGGAAGGTGTCGGCACGGCTCAAGCCGGTTATCGGCGAAGTGAACCTGCGCGGGCTGAACCGCGAGGCTTGGGCGTTGGCAAACGGTTTGGATGGTGCGGGTACCCTGGGCAAAGGCAGGAGCTTGGTTCGCGAGGGCGGCGGTGTCGGCTTGGCGGTGTGGCGCGATGCGGTCAGCCGCCGTTGGCAGGCTATCGGGGCGGACAGTCCGGATTTTTCGGACGGTATCGGTCTAATGCGGGCTTTGAGCATAGGCGAACAATCGGCGTTGAGGCCCGAACTGTGGCAGGCGTTCCGACCTTTGGGCTTGACGCACTTGGTCAGTATTTCGGGGCTGCACGTTACGATGGTGGCGGTGTTGGCGGGTTGGCTGGTCAAACTGATTTTCAGACGACTGCCTTGGATACCGGCAAAACCACGCGTGTGGATTTTGGCGGGCGGCGCGGCAGGGGCTTTGTTTTATGCGCTGCTGGCGGGCTTTTCCGTGCCGACGCAGCGCAGCGTTTTGATGTTGGCGGCGTTTGCCTGGGCTTGGTGGCGCGGCAGCCTGTCTTCGGGCTGGACGGCGTGGTGGCAGGCTTTGGCAGTGGTGTTGCTGCTCGATCCGCTGGCGGTTTTGGGCGTCGGCACTTGGCTGTCGTTCGGCTTGGTTGCCGCCTTGATTTGGGCTTCGGCAGGTCGTCTGAAAGAACGCGGCTGGCGTTTGGCTGTACGCGGACAATGGGCGGCAACGGTGTTGTCAGTGGTATTGCTGGGCTATATTTTTGCGTCGTTGCCCATCATCAGCCCTTTGGTCAATGCGGCGATGATTCCTTGGTTTTCTTGGGTGCTGACGCCGTTGGCGCTGCTGGGGTCGGTATTGCCGTTTGCGCCTTTGCAATGGGCGGCGGCTGGTTTGGCGGAATACACTTTGCGCGGCTTGGTTTGGCTGGCGGAGGTGTCGCCTGAATTTGTCGTAGCCGCCGCGCCTGTGCCGCTGTTGATTTTGGCTTTTGCGGCAGCCTTGCTGTGGTTTTTGCCGCGCGGGCTGGGGCTGCGGCCTTGGGCGTGTTTGGTGTTGGCTGGATTTGTGTTTTACCGCCCTGACCGTTTGGACGACGGATTGGCGCGGATTACGGTGATGGATGCGGGACAGGGTTTGTCGGTGTTGGTACAGACGCGCGACCGCAACCTGCTGTTTGACACGGGGACGGCGCAGGCGGCGCAAACAGGCATCGTACCAAGCCTGAACGCCATGGGCGTGCGCCGTTTGGACAAGCTGATTCTGTCGCATCACGACAGCGACCACGACGGCGGGTTGGATGCCGTTTCCGATATTGAAATCGGCGAAACGCTGGCGGGACAGCCTGAGTTTTATCCGAACGCAAAATTTTGCGCCGAAGCGCAATGGCAATGGGACGGCGTGAATTTCGAGTTATTGAGGTCGTCTGAAAACCCGGTCGGCGAAGACAATGACCGAAGCTGCGTCCTGCGCGTCGTTTCCGACGGGCAGGCATTGCTGATTACGGGCGATTTGGGCGTCAAAGGCGAAGCGGGGCTGGTAGAACGCTACGGTAGCTCGCTGTACAGCCAGATTTTGATATTGGGACACCACGGCAGCAATACGGCTTCATCCGGCGGTTTCCTCAACACAGTCGCCCCCAAATACGCCGTTGCCTCCAGCGGCTACGCCAATGCCTACAAACACCCCACGCCCGCCGTCCAAACCCGCGTCCGCGCACACGGCGCGACTTTGTTGCGGACAGATTTGTCGGGTGCATTGGTATTTGAACTGGGTGGCGATGAAGTCTTTAAAGGTCGTCTGAAAAAGGATAAGTTTTATTGGCAGAAAAAGCCGTTTGAATAAATGCGTTTGCTGTATGGAAGAATTGGCTTTTCAGACGCCCCCAAAGCCTCTATGCCGTAAAATATAGTTATCCTTGCTTTATGTGAATCCAGTTGTGGATATATCGGATTAACAGTTGATACTAAAAGGAAAAATAAGACTGCCCAAAAAACAGGCAGGGGCGAAATAGAGATTTCAGACGACCTTCATCACGCGTTTGTGCATTATCCGTCTTCATTTACCGTCCCCCAAATGGCGGCGGTAAAACCGGTCAATATCCGCTATCGCCTTTTCATCATTCGGCCTCAAATCGATTTTCAAATCGGCAAGCCGTATCAGCATCAGGTCTTCTTGTTCCGCCACCGCGCAGCTGACTTCCCCGCTGCTGCGCAGATGCGCGATGAGTTCGTCCAACTGCCGCAGGGCGTTTTCGTAGGCGGCATTTTGTTTGTCTTCTGCCATATGGATTCCGTTTCTCATAGACAATAAAAAATGGCGGGGAATCAATCCCGCCATTATTCTACGGCATAAGCCGCACGTTTAATTAAGCAGCCTGAATGTTAGCAGCTTGTTTGCCTTTAGGGCCGGTGGTTACGTCGAAAGACACGCGTTGACCTTCTTTCAGGGTTTTGAAACCATCCATGTTGATCGCTGAGAAGTGAGCGAACAAATCTTCGCCACCTTCGTCAGGAGTGATGAAACCAAAACCTTTAGCGTCGTTAAACCATTTTACGATACCGGTTGCCATTAGAAACTTCCTATACTTAAAAATTAACAAAATCAGCAAAATAAGGCATACAGCAAACTTAAACGTTCAGCGTTTCTCCCTAGCTTTATATACTTGGTCGAGTGCCGGCTTCTGCTTAACCGTCTTTTTACATTTGTTAAGCCGAAACGTCAAGCCATACAAGGGAAAAAGTGCGAAAATGGCGGAAACCGACCAAAATACAACAGAAATCGAAATAAACCTTATAATCACTTTATTTATAGATTCATTTGATATCAAACCTTTCACAAGGTCGTCTGAAAACAAATCCTCTTCCACAAAGCCAAATATTTATGAACAACCCAAACACACATCACGAATCCGATACACTTTTAAGCGACCAAAAAACCGCCCCGCCGAAACGTTACGGCGTATTTTTGCTGAACGACGATTACACCACGATGGAATTTGTCGTCGAAATCCTGACCGAAATCTTTATGCTCGGACAGGAGCAGGCGGTGGCGGTGATGCTGTTGGTTCATCACGAAGGCAAAGGCTTGTGCGGCACTTACACACGGGACATCGCCCAAACCAAGCAGCAGCAGGTCATGCAGCGGGCAAAAGCCGAAGGGCATCCGCTGCAATGTATTGTCGAGGAGATTTAATATGCTTTCACCCGAATTGGAACAGATTTTGCAGCAGCTTTACCGCGAGGCGCGTAAGGCTCATTATGAATTTATCAGCCTCGAGCATCTGCTTTTGGTGTTAATCGAAGAAGACGCCTCCGTCCCCAACGTCCTCAAGCTCTGCGGCACGGATTTGAAAGTGTTGTCCGAACAGCTCGCCGCCAGCGTTGCCGAAAATACCCCGCAGATTCCCGACCATCTTTTAGACACGGTCGAAACCCAGCCCACGCTCGGCTTCCAACGCGTCATCCAGCGGGCGATGGTGCATACCCAATCGGCGGGCAAAGGCTTGGTCGAGCCTTTGGACGTTTTGGTGGCGCTGATGAGCGAAACCGACAGCCATGCTGTCTATTTCCTCAAGCTGCAATCGGTTACGCGTTTTGAAGTTTTGCGCTGCATTGCCCACGGCGCAACCGAAGACGACGAACACAAAGGCTTTTCAGACGACCCCGACAATGATTCAGACGACCCCGTCGAATCGAAAAGCGGCTCGTTGTCAGACTACACCGTCAACCTCAACGCCGAAGTCAAAGCCGGCCGCATCGACCCCTTAATCGGCAGAAAACACGAAATGGAACGGCTGGTGCAAATTCTGTGCCGCCGCCGCAAAAACAATCCGCTTTTAGTCGGCGAAGCAGGCGTGGGCAAAACCGCGCTGGCGGAAGGCTTGGCGCATCAAATCGTCAACGGCGACATTCCCGACGCGCTTAAAGATGCCGAAGTGTACGCGCTGGATATGGGTTCGCTTTTGGCGGGCACAAAATACCGCGGTGACTTTGAAGCGCGGGTCAAATCCGTCTTGAAACAGCTCGAAAAAATCCCGCACGCCATTTTGTTTATCGACGAAATCCACACCATCATCGGCGCGGGCAGCACCAGCGGCGGCACGATGGACGCGTCCAACCTGCTCAAACCCGCGCTGGCGAAAGGTTCGCTGCGCTGCATCGGCGCAACCACCTACGACGAATACCGCACCATTTTCGACAAAGACCACGCCTTAAGCCGCCGCTTCCAAAAAATCGACGTGGTCGAACCCACCGTCGCCGAAACCGTGCAAATCCTGCGCGGCTTGAAACCGATGTTCGAAGGCTTCCACCAAGTGCGCTACACGCAAGGCGCACTCGAAGCCGCCGCCGAACTCTCCGCCCGCTACATCAACGAACGTTTCCTGCCCGACAAAGCCATCGACGTAATGGACGAAGCAGGCGCGGCGCAACGAATTCTGCCCAAATCCAAACAGAAAAAAGTCATTGGCAAAGCGCAAATCGAAACCGTCATCGCCAAAGTCGCGCGGATTCCCGAAAAAACCGTGTCGCACGACGACAAACAAGTGCTGCAATTCCTCGGCCGCGATCTGAAAAACATGGTTTACGGTCAGGAAAACGCCATCGACGCGCTGGTTGCCGCCGTCAAAATGTCGCGCTCCGGCCTCGCTCTGCCCGACAAACCGATAGGCAGTTTCCTCTTCTCCGGCCCGACCGGCGTCGGCAAAACCGAAGTCGCCAAACAGCTTGCCTACTCGATGGGCGTACCGCTGCAACGCTTCGACATGTCCGAATACATGGAGCCCCACGCCGTATCGCGCCTTATCGGTGCGCCGCCGGGCTACGTCGGCTTCGACCAAGGCGGCCTTTTGACCGAAGCCGCCAACAAACACCCGCACTGCGTATTGCTCTTGGACGAAATCGAAAAAGCCCACCCCGACATTTTCAACGTCCTCCTGCAAGTCATGGACGCAGGCAAACTGACCGACAACAACGGCAAGAGTGCCGATTTCCGCAACGTCATCCTGATTATGACCACCAACGCAGGCGCGGAAAGCCTCAGCCGTCCCAGCCTCGGCTTTACCGCCAAGCGCGAACGCGGCGACGAAATGCAGGCGATCAACAAACTCTTCACGCCCGAGTTCCGCAACCGCTTGGACGCGATTATCCCGTTTGCGCCCTTGTCCGAACCCGTCATCGCCAAAGTCGTGGACAAATTCCTGCTCCAGCTCGAACACCAGCTCCTCGACAAAAAAGTCGAAGCCGAATTCACGCCGGCATTGCGCAAATATCTGGCGGAAAAAGGTTTCGACCCGCAAATGGGCGCGCGTCCGATGCACCGCCTGATTCAGGAAAAAATCCGCAAACCGCTCGCCGACGAACTCCTGTTCGGCAAACTCGCCGACGGCGGCTTCGTGCGGATAGACTGGGATGCAGCGAAAGAAGAAGCCGTGTTGAAATTCAAGAAAAACAAAGCCAAACCTGAAGCAGCAGCGGTTTGACGGATAAAGGCAAAAGGTCGTCTGAAAACGAGATTTCTGTTTTCAGACGACCTTTTTCAATGGAATCGTTTAATTCCGCGAATGATGTTCGTCAACGATGTTTTTCAGGCGGATGTTGGCGACGTGGGTGTAGATTTGGGTGGTGTTGATGTTGGCGTGTCCGAGCATGAGTTGTACGGCACGCAAATCGACGCCGTGGTTGACGAGGTGGGTGGCGAAGGCGTGGCGCAGGCCGTGCGGGCTGAGCGAAGTGATGCCGGCGGCGTCCGCATAATTTTTGACAATCATCCACGCAAGTTGGCGGGAGATGCCGCTGCGTTTTTGGCTGACGAAGACTTCGTCGCAGATTTTGTTTTTGAGCAGCAGCGGGCGCGATTCGGCGCAATAGCGTTCGACCCAGTAAACAGCTTCTTCGCCCATAGGCACGATACGCAGTTTGTCGCCTTTGCCTATGGTGCGGATGCAGCCGCGGTTGAGGTCGAGATCGCCCAGTTGGAGCTTGACGGCTTCGGTTACGCGCAAACCTGTAGCGTACATGACTTCGAGCAGGGCTTTGTCGCGCAGGCCGTGCGGCGTGTCGGTATCGGGTGCGGCAAGCAGGTTTTCGATTTGCGCTTCGGTAATCAGGGTGGGCAGCTTTTGCGTCTGTTTCGGGGCTTTGAGGAAACGGGTCGGGTTGTCCGTCCGACGCTCGGTTTCTTCTAACCAGGCGTATAGGCGTTTGCAGGCGGACAGGGCGCGCGCCTGCGAGCTGTACTTTTCGTCCGTCGCATAGACGGCGTCCGCCAAATCGGCGGCTTCGGCATCCAGCCAAGTATGCCCGCCCGCTTCCAAGCGCACGGCGATTTTTTCCAAATCGCGGCGGTAGCCTTGCAAGGTGTTGTGGCTGAGACGGTCTTGCAGCCACAGCGATTCGAGCAGTTTGTCTATGAGTTCGTCGGTCATGGGGTTTTACGGGCAGTCCGAAGATGGTGTATCGTGGATCGAATATGAATCGGGACAAGCAACCCTGCCCTGATTGACGTCCATTATAAAAGGTCGTCTGAAAATGAAAACCTACTTGGACAGAACCCGCCAACCTCGTTTTCAGACGACCTTTTGCTGCATTACAGTTTATCGGGACAGCGTTTCCAAAACTTCCTGCGCGTGTCCGGCGACTTTGACTTTGCGCCATTCGTGGATGATTTCGCCGTTTGCATCCAAAACGAACGTGCTGCGTTCAATGCCCAAAGACTCTTTGCCGTACAGCTTTTTCAGCTTGATTACGTCAAACATTTTGCACACGGTTTCGTCTTTGTCGCTCAACAATTCAAAATTAAAGCCTTGTTTGGCGCAAAAATTCTGATGCGATTTCACGCCGTCGCGCGAGATGCCGACGACGGTATAGCCGAGTTCTTTAAATTGCGGCAAACGGGCGTTGAAATCCAGACCTTCAGTGGTACAGCCGGGCGTGCTGTCTTTGGGGTAGAAATAGACAACCAGCGGCAGATGTTCGGCGGAATCGAAGTCGTTACCACTGCTTGAGGGCAAAGTGAATCGGTATTGGGTCATGATGTCTCCTTTCAGACGACCTGTGGCGAAAATGCTAAAGCAAAGGAATAAATGAATCTAAAACATAGCCGCTTCGGCGTTTCACCACAATCTTGCAAACTGCGTCAGTGTTCGCTCAAATTCAGATAATTGCGCGTTCCCTGCAAATCGTTCAGCGCATTGAGCAACAGTTGGAAATGTTCGTCATTGCCTTGCAAGTCCAACTCGTCGGCATTGACAGTCAGCAGCGGGGCGTTTTGATAAAGGTGGAAAAACTGGCTGTATCCCTCGTGTATCCGCCCCAAATAGCCTTCGGGGAAAAGATTGATGATGCCGTCGCCGCGTTTTTGCAGGCGTTTGCGGTTGCCGTCCACGGCGGTTTGCAGGTAGATCACCAAATCAGGCGCGGGATACTGGGGCAGGATTTTTTGTTTCAAATCGGCGAAGAGCTGCTGCTCGTCTTCATTCAACACGACCGGCGTGAAAATCCGGTCTTTCTCCAACAGGAAATCGGCGACGACCATGCCGCCTTGTGCGTATTCGTTTTTGATGATGTCCACGCTTTCCGCGCGGCGCATCAGGAAAAAAAGTTCGGTCGCCAAGCCATGATGTGAGGCGTTGGCGTAAAACTTCATGAGGAAGGGGTTGTGTTCGGGGTTTTCCGCCAGCGACAGCGCGCTGAAATGTTCTGCAAGGCGGCGGCTCAAGGCGTTTTTCCCGCTGCCGATGGAGCCTTCGACGACAATATAACGATAGTTCATGGTTTGATTAATGATATTGTTTTGATATTTTGGAAAGAGGCATTTTATCAGACCGACGGAATTTGCCCAAACCTGCCGCCGTCCTTCTTGAAAGGTCGTCTGAAAAAGCAAACGCTTTAGCAATTTCCTTTTTCAGACGACCTCTTGAATATAGCTTGCGTTCAATACGGGATTGACGGCAAGCAAGTATGTTCATTTTACCGACAGGCTGAAAACGGTAAACCCGTCCTGCCTCAAACGGCTTCAAACAGGCGTATTCCTTCATCGCCCAAAGCGGCCGCCAAATCCGCCGCCCGTCCGTGTCCGCCCAAAACAAAATTGGGCAGGATTTCAGCCAACGGCTTCATCACAAAGCTGCGTTCATGCGCGCGCGGATGCGGTAGGGTCAGATGCGGGTCGCTGCTGGAGATGCCGTCAAAATCGATGATGTCCAAGTCTAATGTGCGCGGGGCGTTTCGGAACGTGCGTTCCCGCCCGAAATCCGCTTCGATACGGTTCAACACGGCAAGCAGCGAAACGCCGTCCAATGAAGTGCGGACGGAACAGACGGCGTTGACGAAATCAGGCTGATTGTCGTAGCCGACCGGCGCGGTCACATACAGCGAGGAAGTTTTTTCGATTTGAATCTGCGGATGCGCCTCCAGCGCAGACAAGGCGGCGCGGACCTGGCGGGCGGGTTCGGCAAGGTTGCTGCCCAAGGCGATGACGGCAAAATGGGTTTGCGGCATGTTCAGACGACCTATTTAAAACGGCAGCGTTTTGGTTTTGGCAAGATAGACGATGCAGCCGACGCAAGCCATCGACAACACATAAATGGCGTAAAACTTCGGCGAACGCGGACGGGAGCGCATCATGACCATGCCCAGCCCGATGTAAACCAGCAGCAGCAGAATTTTGCTGCCGAGCCACGGCGAATTGAAGGGCGAAAAGTGGGTAATCTTCATCAGCCACAAGCCGGTAAAGAGCAGCATGGTGTCGTTGAGATGGGGAAGGGCTTTCCAGATACCCGCCAAAGGTTTATCGGGATGCCGCCAAAGCAGGAAAAAGCGGATATTGAACACCAAAATGGTGATGGTGACGAAAATCTGATGGCTGTATTTTACAAACAGATATTGCATAGCGGTCGCACGTTATTGTTTTTGAAAGAAGCGCCTATTCTACCCCAAACATTCATTCTTGACGTAACTTTTCAAACGCCAACAAATACGGCGGGCGGTTGCGGCGGTTGATAAAACCATAACGCAAAACGGCAAATTCATCCTGCGGCAACCGCTGCGCCCAATCTTCGATTGCCTGCGCTTCATGCCGCCCCGCCTCATGCCCGGGATACAGGACGGCAACCGCCAGCCCGCCCGTTTTCAGCAGCGATAAGGCGGATGTCAACGCGCGGATGCTGGTTGCCGCTTCTGTCGTACAGCTTTTATCGCCGCCGGGCAGCCAGCCGAAATTGAATACCGCCGCGTCCAACGGTTCGCGGATGTGGGTGGCTAGATTTTCATGTCCGTCCAATATCAGTTCCACCCTATCCGCCATGCCGGCTTCTTCCAAGCGCATTCGGGTGTTTGCCAATGCCTGCTCTTGAACGTCAAACGCCCACACTTTCCCGCCGCTGCCGATCGAACGCGCCAGCATCAGCGTATCGTTGCCGTTTCCCGCCGTACCGTCCAAAGCGCGGGCATCGGGTTTTAAGGCTTGTTTGAGAAGCATGTGTGCAAAAGGGAGGATGTTTTCGAGCCGCATAAGATGAAACCGTACAGAGGTCGTCTGAAAATAAAAATACCTTACCGACCAAGCGGTAAGGTATCAGAATCGATTAATGCGTTACATACATTATTCGGCAGGTTGTTGCACGGTCTCAACTTGAACCGGGGCAGCCGCGGCGGCTTGGGGTTTGTTCTCGTGTTGCAGGCTCACGGCACGGGCAGGAACGATCGTTGAGATGGCGTGTTTATAAACCATTTGGGTAACGGAAGTATTACGCAGCAGAACGACGTATTGGTCAAACGACTCGACTTGGCCTTGCAGTTTGATACCGTTGACCAGATAAATCGAAACCGGAACGTGCTCTTTACGCAACGCATTCAAAAAAGGATCTTGTAACATTTGTCCTTTAGCTGTCATATTCATAAGCTCCATTATTATGATTTTGAAATCGTTTTGAAAACGAACATGAGTCGGATTGTAGACCCGAACGAGAAAAATTACCAACTATTTTTCCGTAAGAATATGCAAACCTCTATCAAACGACGGGCTTTCCAACGATTTTTTACCCGAATGTGTTATACAAATCATTTTAATACAAACGATTTTTACCATAGGGAACAGGTCGGCAGATTTGGATTTTCAGACGACCTTATCATCAGATAAAACATTTTTATTACAATACCTTAGCTAAAATCTTTAAGAGGATTCACCTCCAACCGCCCTATTCGTCCCGACAGCAATCTAAAAGGGGCAAGCCTCGCGGCACGCCCCTTGTTCCATCAGATTTATTTGCTGTACTGTTTCTTCACGCTGACTTTGGTTTTCTTTTTAAAACGGTTTTTCTCTTCCTTGCGGCCTTCGCGTTTCTCGATGCGGTTGCTCAGGCTGACGCGGCGCAGCGGTTTTTTCTTCGGTTTGTCTTCCGCATTTTCATACGGGTTTTCCGAAACATTGTATTGAATCCGCAGCGGCGTGCCTTGCAGGTTGAAGGCTTTGCGGAACGTCTGGGTCAGGTAGCGCGTATAGCTGTCTGAAATCGCGTGCAGCGAATTGCCGTGTACGACAATCACAGGCGGGTTCATGCCACCTTGGTGGGCATAACGCATTTTCGGACGTACCAAACCTGCGCGCGGCGGCTGTTGGCGTTCGACGGCGCTTTGCAGGACGCGGGTAATTTTCGGCGTCGGCATCTTAATCATTGCGGCGTTGTAGGCTGCCTGAATGCTGTCGAACAATCCGTCGATACCGCGTTCTTTCAATGCGGAAATGAAGTGGAACTTGGCAAAATCGAGGAAATACAGTTTGCGGGAAATGTCGCGTTTGATTTGCTCGCGCCGCTCTTCGCTGATGCCGTCCCATTTATTGACGGCAACTACCAGCGCGCGCCCTGCTTCCAAGGCGAAACCAGCAATCGTGGCATCTTGATCGGCGATATCCTGCTGCGCATCCAACACCAAAACGGCAACGTTTGCCGCCTCAACCGCCTGCATGGCTTTGATAACGGAGAACTTTTCCACCGCCTCATCGACTTTGCCGCGACGGCGCACACCCGCGGTATCGATGATGGTAAACGGTTTGCCTTCGCGTTCGAAATCGATGTGGATACTGTCGCGCGTTGTGCCTGCCATATCGAAGGCAATCACGCGCTCTTCGCCGAGAATGGCGTTAACCAGCGTGGATTTGCCGACGTTCGGACGGCCGATAACGGCAAAAACGGGATGTTTTACATCGGCTTCTTCGGCCTCAGACTCAGGGAAGTTTTCTAAAATTTCTTCAATCAGGTAATACACGCCGTCGCCGTGCGCACCGGAAATAACGTGCGGCTCGCCCAATGCCAGCTCGTAAAACTCGGCGGCAAGCACGGCTCTGTTGCCGCCCTCGCCTTTGTTTACCGCCAGATAAACGGGGCGCGGGCTTTGGCGCAGACGGTCGGCGATGATTTTGTCTTGCGGGGTCAAGCCGGTGCGGCCGTCCACCAAGAACACGACGGCGTCGGCTTCATCGACAGCCTGCAAAGTCTGCTTCGCCATTTCGTGCAAAATGCCGCTGTCCACAACCGGCTCGAAACCGCCGGTATCGATGACGAGATAAGGTTTGCTGCCGATTTTGCCGTGTCCGTAATGACGGTCGCGGGTCAGGCCGGGCAGGTCGTGCACAAGCGCGTCTTTGGTACGCGTCAGGCGGTTGAACAAAGTGGATTTACCGACATTCGGGCGGCCGACAAGGGCGATGGTGGGTTTCATGATGAGTTCTTTCTGTATCAAGTGTCGGTTCGGAAGCGAACCTGCAACACGAGCAGGTGTTTTTCAAAACACGGTAGGTTAAAAAGGATAAGGGGTCGTCTGAAAATAGATTCAACAGAACAATGGCTTGAGCTGGAATTTCCGTCCCATACAGCCATCTTCGACTTGGGGAACTTGCCTGCGCTTATCAACTTCAAATACGGTATGGCAAGTTTCATCCGGCCATAGTTAATGGATTTTACGCAATGAAAAAGATCATCTTAACATCACTATGCATTTTTCTCCCTGTGAATTTCGGCATTGGCTTATTGCTCGGCGTGTATCAAACAGACCGACCACTCAAAATCATAGTCTCATTAATTATCAGCACGCTCTTTTATATCGTACCTATGTATTTTCTACTCAAACGCAAAGCCAAATAATCTGCCTTTTCAGACGACCTGTTCGGCGAATCTTGTCCCTGCATGATACGTCTTCAAACAAAAGGTCGTCTGAAAATATAGTGGAACACAATTAAAACAGACAAGGCTTGCCGGAAAGATTCCGACAAGCCACATAGTCTTTCAATTTTTCAGATGACCTTATTTTTGCGAATCCAGCTTCATTTGCAGCAATTCGCGTTCGATAGCGTCTTTAGGCAGCTTTTCCAAAGCCTGCTGATAGCTTTGCGCGGCTTCTTTAGTTTTGTTTTGCGCGGCATAAACATCGCCTTTCGCTTCCAAAAGCAGCGGCTCGAAATCGGCTTCAACTTTCGTACTCAAGGCTGCAATCGCGGCATCGTATTTTTTCTGCTGCAACAGGACGATGCCCAAACGCTGCGCCGCTAATGCTTGAATCAGCGGGGCTTTTTGGTTTTTCAACACCCAGTTCAGATGACCTTCCGCCACATCGTAACGGCGGGCATCATACTCGGTCGCAGCCGCCATCAGCGTCGCTTGCGCGGCGGCAATGGAGTCCGGGTAATTTTGCTGGAGGTTGGTCAAATCGGCATTCACTTCGGCTTGCGAGGCTTTTGCCTGCATTTTATCGACGATTTTCGCCAACACTTCGGCAGCTTCCTGACTTTGCGAGGCTTTATGGCTCTTATACATGGTATAGCCCAAATAGCCCAACGCCGCCGCAATCAGCAGGGCAAACAGCCATCGGCCGGTACTTTTCCAAAAGTATTTAAAATTGTCTAATTCTTGTTGTTCTTCGAGATGGGCTGCCATTTATGCGTTCTTCCATTGTTGTAAAGTGTGGATTAAATCGTCGGCGGCGACGGTTTGCTGACCGTGTGCGCCGTTCATGTCTTTAAGCGTAACCGTACCGTTCGCCAATTCGTCTTGCGCAACAATCAGGGCAAAGCGCGCGCCGCTGTTGTCGGCTTTTTTCATTTGCGCTTTCAGGCTTTGATAGCCGGAATGCTGCATCACGTTGAAACCTTGTGCGCGTAAGGCTTGCGCGTATTTCATCACTTGCAAATCCGCACCCTCGCCCTGATGCATGGCGTACACGTCAGGCGCGGCATTGACTTCCAGCGAACCGTATTCGCTAACCAGCAGCAGCAGCCGCTCGATACCCATCGCAAAACCGATAGACGGCGCAGGCTTGCCGCCAAGCTCTTCAATCAAACCGTCGTAGCGTCCGCCGCCGCACACCGTCGCCTGCGCGCCAAGTTTGTCAGTCGTCCATTCAAAAACGGTCTGGTTGTAATAATCCAAGCCGCGCACCAGCCGCGGATTTTCGACGTATTGGATGCTCAAGCCTTCCAGCATGGCTTTGAAACGGCTGTAATGATTGCGCGACTCTTCGCCAAGATAATCGGTCAGATGCGGCGCGGCATTGCAGATTTCCTGCAAATCGGGATTTTTGGAATCCAAAACGCGCAGCGGATTGGTTTTCAGACGACGTTTGCTGTCTTCGTCCAATTTGTCTTCATAACGGGTCAGATATTCGACCAAAGCCGCACGGTGCGCCGCACGTTCTTCTCGGTTGCCCAAGCTGTTGATTTCCAAAGTCAGGTAATCGCGGATACCCAGCTTGTCCCACAAATCCGCCGACATCGCGATGATTTCCGCGTCGATGTCCGGACCTTCAAAACCCAACGCCTCGATACCAACTTGATGAAACTGGCGGTAGCGTCCTTTTTGCGGACGCTCGCGGCGGAACATCGGCCCCATGTACCACAGCTTTTGCGGGCTGTTGTACAACAAATTGTGTTCAACCACCGCGCGCAGGCAGGATGCCGTACCTTCCGGCCGCAGGCTCAGGCTCAAAGAATCGTTGGAATCGGAAAAAGTGTACATTTCCTTACCGACCACATCGGTTTCTTCGCCGATGGAACGGACAAACAAACCCGTCTGCTCGACAATCGGCGTACGGATTTGCTGATAACCATAAGCACGCGTCCAGCGGCCGACCACATCTTCAAATGCCTGCCAAAACGCAGCGGTCAACTTGAAATCTTTTTGTTCGACGGGCAAAAGGTCGTTCATGCCTTTGACGGATTGGATTTTTTGTGCCATTTCAAATAGGGATACCGGAATCAAAATAGTCGGCAATTATAGCTGATTTTTAAGGAGTTGTGAGGTTTTGGCAATGAAGGGTTTGGGCCAAAAGGTCGTCTGAAAACCGGTGCGGCGATTTTTCAGACGACCCCATATATTCCAAGCAGCCGAAATGCGGCAAGGATGACATTGTAGCCTTTTTATTTTGTTTTATAGTGGATTCACTTTAAACCAGTACGACGTTGCCTCGCCTTAGCTCAAAGAGAACGATTCTCTAAGGTGCTGAAGCACCAAGTGAATCGGTTCCGTACTATCTGTACTGTCTGCGGCTTCGTCGCCTTGTCCTGATTTAAATTTAATCCACTATACTATACAATCCCATCATCCTTACCCAACCACCCGCCCAAACCGTGAAAATCCTCATCCTCGGCAGCGGACAGGTCGGCTCGACCGTCGCGCAAAACCTCGCCTCCGTTTCCAGCAACGACGTTACCGTTATCGACATCGACGAAAAAGCCCTGCAACACATCGGCAGCCGCCTCGACGTCCAAACCATACTCGGCAACGGCGCATCCCCGTTTATCCTCGAACAGGCGGGCGCGGCAGATTCCGACCTCCTGCTCGCCCTGACCCGCAGCGACGAAACCAACATCGTCGCCTGCAAAATCGCCGCCGATCTCTTTAATATCCCCAGCCGTATCGCCCGCGTGCGTTCCAGCGAATATCTGGAATACCCCTACCCCGAAAACGATGATACGGAAAACGGCAGCCTTACCGTCTTCGACATCACCGAAACCATCAGCCCCGAACAACTCGTTACCGAACAGCTCGTCGGGCTGCTCAGCTACACCAGCGCATTGCAGGTATTGAGGTTTGCCGGCGACAAAGTCCGCATGGTCATCGTACAGGCGCGTAAAGGCGGGCTGCTCGTCAACCGCGAAATCGCCGACATCAACCAACACCTCCCCGAAGGTGCGGACTGCCAAATCTGCGCCATATACCGCAATAACCGCCTCATCGTCCCCACGCCGCAAACCGTCATCATCGAAGGCGACGAGGTACTTTTTGCCGCCGACATCAGCAGCGTCAACATCATTATGCGCGAACTGCGCCCCAAAGAAGCGCGCACCCGCCGCATCATGATTGCCGGCGGCGGCAACATCGGCTACCGCCTCGCCAAGCAGCTCGAATCCAAATACGACATCAAAATCGTCGAACACAACCCCCGCCGTGCCGAGTGGCTCGCCGAAAACCTCGACAACACCCTCGTCCTGCAAGGCAGCGCCACCGACGAAACGCTGCTGGACGAAGAATACATCGACGAAATCGACGTATTCTGCGCCCTGACCAACGACGACGAAAACAACATCATGTCCAGCCTGTTGGCGAAAAACCTCGGTGCCAAGCGCGTCGTCACCATTGTCAACCGCTCCAGCTACGTCGATTTGCTCGAAGGCAACAAAATCGACATCGTCGTGTCGCCGCACCTCATCACCATCGGCTCCATCCTCGCCCACATCCGCCGAGGCGACATCGTTGCCGTCCACCCCCTCAGACGCGGCACTGCCGAAGCCATCGAAGTTGTCGTCCACGGCGACAAAAACACTTCCGCCATCGTCGGCAGGCGCATCAGCGGCATCAAATGGCCGGGCGACTGCTACATCGCTGCCATCGTCCGTGCGGAAACGGGCGAAGTCATCATGGGGCACCACACCGACACCATTGTCCAAGACGGCGACCACATCATCTTCTTCGTCTCCCGCCGCCGCGTCCTGCCCGAACTTGAAAAACTCATCCAAGTCAAAATGGGCTTTTTCGGCTGACACCGTCAAAGGTCGTCTGAAACCTGTTGCAGCAAAGTCAGAACCTTTTTCAACTTCATTGAAACTACGTTTTCAGACGACCTGACACAAATCATCCAATATCATCCGTTTCCACATACGATACCCAAAGGAAAAACCATGTTACGCCCCATCCTTGCCACCCTCGTGCTCGCAACCGCCCTGCCCGTCTCTGCCGAAACCGACACCCTTCACTACAACATGGTCGAGTTTGCCGAGTCCGCCCATCTCGAAATAACCCGCGATACCATGACCGCCCACTTCAGCATCAATGCCGAAGGCAAAGACCGCGCTACGGTGAACAAAGCGTTTCAAAAAAAATTCAACGACTTCAACAAAGCCGTACAAAACAACAAACTCCAAGCCGAACTCCTCAACCGTAGCGCCAATCCACGCCATGAATACAACAACAACGGCAAACGCATCCAAACAGGCTGGGAAGAAATTGCCTCGTTCAAAGTCGAAAGCAAAGACTTTAACGCAATCAACCGCCTGACTGACGAGACGCTGCAATCTGCCACCCTCAACCACATCAGCTTCAGCATCTCCAAAGAAAAACGCGAAGCCGCCGTCGATCAAGTCAGCAAAGCCGCCATCCTGCGCTTCAAAGACCGCGCGCAAGACTTGGCGAAAACGCTCGGCTTTTCCAACTACAAAATCGTCAAACTCAATTTAGGCCACATCGGCAACCGCTCCATCGACGACCGTTTAGGTTTCGCCCGTACCAAAATGATGAGTGCCGAAGCTGCCATGTTCAAGCGTTCGGCAATCGACGAAAACAACGCTATCCAAGCCCCTTCTCCCGGCTCAGAAGAAATCAGCATTACAGTCAATGGCTTGGTGCAGATGTAAAACGCTCCCAAACAAAAAGGTCGTCTGAAACCCAAACCGGTTTTCAGACGACCTTTTTCCATTCCAACAATCAAGCCAAGCTGACTTCCAAGTTGTCAATCAGACGCGTCGTTCCCAAGCGGGCGGCGGCGAGAACGACGAGGGCTTTATCGCCGGTGCGTGCGACGGCGAGGCTTTCGGCATGGCGGATTTCGACGTAATCGACCACCCAGCCCGCTTCAGTCAGGCGGCGGACGGTTTCTGTTTCCAGACCGACATAATTGAGATTGCCGTTTTTGAGTTCGGCAGCGACGCGCTGCAATTCGCGGTACAGACGCGGGGCTTCGGCGCGTTCGGCTTCACTGAGGTATTGGTTGCGGCTGGAAAGCGCGAGTCCGTCGGGAGCGCGGCCGGTATCGACGGGAACGATGTCGATATTGAAATTCAGGTCTTCGACAAAGCCTTTGATAATCGCCAACTGCTGATAGTCTTTTTTGCCGAAGCAGGCGGTATCGGGTTGGACGATGTTGAACAGTTTGCTGACGACAGTAGCGACACCGCGGAAATGACCGGGGCGGAATTTGCCGCACAATTCGTTTTGAAGGTTGGGCGGCTCGACGTTGAAACGTTGCTCGACATTGGGATACAGCTCTTTTTCGTCAGGCGCGAACACGACGGCTACGCCTTCGTTGGCGAGTTTGTCGGCGTCTTGCTGCAAGGTGCGCGGGTATTTGTCGAAATCCTCACCCTGCCCGAATTGCAGGCGGTTGACGAATATGCTGACAACGACGTTGTCGGCGCGTTTTTTGGCTTCGCGAACGAGGGCGAGATGGCCTTCGTGCAGATTGCCCATAGTCGGTACAAAGGCAACGCTGCCTGCATTGTTGCGCCATTCGCGTAATTCTTTAATGGTATGAATGATTTGCATGGTGGAAAATGTCCTTTATCTTTTTCGGGATTGCGGCGCGCAGCCACTATGTTTTGTCAGCCCGAAAATCACGCGCCGATTATACGCTGGGAACACGGACAAACAAAGGTCGTCTGAAATTCGGTTTTCACGATGAAAACCTTTTCAGACGACCTTTTCAGTTGAGGGTATCAAGCAAACGAATGTTCCGCAGCGGGGAAGGTTTTGGCTTTGACTTCATGGACATAGGCTTCAACGGCGGCCTGAATGCTATCTTTACCCTGCATGAAATTTTTGACGAATTTGGCGGTTTTTCCCGGAAAAATGCCGAGCATATCGTGCATGACCAAAACTTGTCCGTCGCAATCCACACCCGCGCCGATGCCGATGGTCGGGCAAGAGACGGTTTCGGTTACTTTTTTCGCCAATTCTGCCGGTACGCATTCCATCAATACGATGGCGGCACCCGCTTGGTCGTGTGCTTTCGCATCTACCAACAAGGCTTCTGCCTTATCGCCCCGCCCCTGCACTTTGTATCCGCCAAAGGCAAACACGGACTGCGGAGTCAAGCCGATATGGGCGCAGACGGGAATGCCGCGCATTTGCAGGAATTCAGTGGTTTCCGCCATCCAAACGCCGCCTTCGAGTTTGACCATATGCGCGCCTGCCGCCATCAGTTCGGCAGCGGCGGCAAACGCCTGTTCTTTACTCTGCTGATACGCACCAAAAGGCAAGTCGCTGACAATCATCGCATTTTCCGTACCGCGCGCGACGTTTTCGGTGTGGTAACACATATCGCGCAGGCTGACGGGCAGCGTGGATTTGCGTCCCTGCACGGTCATGCCCAAGGAATCGCCCACCAGCAAAACATCGACTCTGGCATTATCCATCAACGCGGCAAAGCTGGATTCATAGGCGGTCAGCATGGCGATTTTTTCGCCTTCTGCCTTCATCTTTTGCAGTGTGTTCACAGTAATCATTAGAATGTATTCCGCCTTTTTCAGACGACCTTTTAGATTAAAACGGGCTATTATAGTGAAATGCCCGCCGCCCTGCCACCCGAACGGCAAACGCAAAACAGCCCGACTGCTTTCACAATCGGGCTGTTTGATTGGTGCCGGCACCAAGAGTCGAACTCGGGACCCCCTGATTACAAGTCAGGTGCTCTACCAACTGAGCTATACCGGCATATTGGATTGTATTACTACACCATAAGTAAGAATGGTGCCGGCACCAAGAGTCGAACTCGGGACCCCCTGATTACAAGTCAGGTGCTCTACCAACTGAGCTATACCGGCAAAGAAGTCGAATTATGCCGTTAACTGCCCCACTTGGCAATAGCTTACTGCCCACAAAGTAAATTTTTATAAAAAATATCTGATTTAAAAAGAAATTTATTTCAAGCGTAATGATTACCCCATATATAAACCAAACCGCTCAGGCATATAGCCGAAAGGTCGTCTGAAAAACAACCGCACAAAAAGCATTTCAGACGACACTCTGATAAAATACTCCCCTTTCCCCTCCATCCGTCCACATCATGCCACGACACCCCTACCGCCGCCTGCGCCCCGCCAAGTCCGACCTACCCGAAGTCGGCATTTCCGAAGAAGGCAACATCCGCTCGTTGCATCTAGGCAGCGACACCATCCAAAGCTCGATGAACCTCGACCATCCCGCCGAACTGGTTTTGTCGTACAGCCGCGCAATGATGGGCTGGCTTCTGTTTGCGGAAGAAACGCCGAAACACATCACCCAAATCGGCTTGGGCGGCGGCTCGTTCGCGCGCTGGATAGACAGCTACCTGCCCGACACCAAACAAACCGCCGTGGACATCAACCCTCAGGTCATCGCCGTCGCCCGCAGCCTGTTCGAGCTGCCGTTTGAAGGGGAAAACTTTGAAATCGTTGAAGCGGACGGCGCGGAATACATCAAGGTGTTCCGCCACAATACCGACGTGATTTTGGTGGACGGCTTCGACGGCGAACAAATCATCGACGCGCTGGTGGAAGAACCCTTCTTCCAAGACTGCCGCCACGCACTCTCACCTGACGGCGTGTTCGTGACCAACTGGTGGAGCGGCGACAAACGCTACCAACGCTTTATCGAACGCCTGCTCAACGTCTTCGAAGGCCGCGTGCTGGAACTGCCCGCCGAAAGCCACGGCAATATGGCGGTGATGGCGTTCCAAAGCAGTCCGAAAGAGCAAAACCTCGACAAGCTGAAAAAGCGCGCGGAAAAGTTAAGCGGACAATACGGCTTGGATTTCAAGCGGATGTTGAACGATTTGAAAGCAAGCAACCCCAACAACGGCAAACATTTTTATCTGTGAGATGAGCAGGTCGTCTGAAAACCCAAATACAGATTGGGCGACGGCAACACCTGATAAAGCAATAACCCCGCCCTCACAGCACACACAAAATAAAGGAAAACCCATGTTGAAACCTGACATCATCCAAATATCCGGCCCTGTCGGCCTGCTCGAAACCATCTTCCTGCCTGCCGCGCAAACACCTGCACGCGGCGTGGCAGTCATCAACCATCCCAACCCGTTGCAAGGCGGCACAAACACCAACAAAGTCATCCAAACCGCCGCCAAAGCCTTATCGCAACACGGTTTCCACTGCTACCTGCCGAACCTACGCGGCGTAGGCAACAGCGAAGGCACACACGATTACGGACGCGGCGAAACGCAAGACTGCATCGCCGTCATCGACTATGCCCGCGCGCAACACCCCGAAGCCGAACTGTTCGCATTGGCAGGTTTCTCCTTCGGCGGCTATGTCGCCACCTTCGCCGCCCAAGAGCGCGAACCGGATTTGCTGCTGCTCATCGGCGCGGCAGTACACCACTACACCGACCGTCCCGAGCCTTCAGCCGTCCCTGACATTACCAAAACCCTGATGATTCATGGCGCAGAAGACGAAGTCGTTGAAATCAGCAAGGCTTGGACATGGGCGGAACCGCAAGGTTTGCCCGTCATCACCATTGCCGGCTCATCCCATTTCTTCCACGGCAAACTCATCGTCCTGCGCGATACCATCGCCCGATTCGTGCCGTCGGTTTTACAACAAAAATAAACGGAGCATCATATTAAATATTATGATGCCAAACCTTGCCGTGCAGCTTGTCCATACTGAATCCAATATGACGAACAACACAGCATGACCGCCGTTTTAATTGCCTGAACAATATTTTCAGACGACCCCGCTGACTATATAATTCCGCCTATTGCCTTTATTTTAACGATCCAGAACCCAATCATGCGTTACAAACCTCTTTTACTCGCCCTGCTCATCGGTTTCGCTTCGCCTTCTTTCGCCGCCAAAGACGCGCCTAAGGAAAAGGCTGCGCCTGTCAAAAAAAGCGTCAAAGACAAAAAAGACGCCGAACCTGCTAAAAAAGAAGCTGCCAAAGACAAAGCCAAACCTGCCGCGAAAAACGCTAAGGACAAGGCGGATGACAAGCCCGTAGCCAAAAGCAAAAAAGAAACTGCCGAAGCGGCGAAAAACGAGCGTGCCAAAGAACGCAAAAACGACAAAGAAACCAAAAAACAAGATAAAGCCGACAAAAACAAAAAAGGTGAAGCCAAAGCGGAAGAGAAGGCAGGCAAAGCCGTCCCCGCAAAAACCGAGCCTGTAAAAGGCAAAGACAAAGCGGCAGACAAACCCGCAGCCAAAAACAATGTAAAGGCAAAAAAAGAAGCCGCCGAGCTGCCTAAAAAAGACGAAGCAGCGGCAAAACAAGATAAAAAATCCGTCGAGAAAAAAGCGGACAAAGCCGATAAGAAAACCGCTGCCGCCGATTCAGACGACTTCAAAGCCGCAGTAACCGCCGCCGCCAATGATTTGGAAAGCAAAAAATCGCTGCGCAGCCGCAACGAAGGTTTCATCATTCACGTTAATACCACGTTGAAACAGTTGCAGCAAAGCCGTATCAACTTATCCGCCATCAACCGCCAACAGCGCGACGCATGGGACAAGTTTCAAAAACTCAATGCTGATTTGAACTACCTGAAAACTCAGGTTTCCAACACGCGAGCGCAAATTTCCCGTTTCGTTTCAGGTAACTATAAAAACAGCCAACCCAACGCCGTTGCCCTGTTCCTGAAAAATGCCGAGCCGGGTCAGAAAACCCGCTTCCTGCGTTACACCCGCTATATCAACACCGCCAACGATCAAGTCATCAAAGACCTTGAGAAGCAGCAAAAAGAGCTGGCAGCGCAAGAGCAGAAAATCAACAACGAACTGGCATACCTGAAAAAACTTCAGGTCAACATTCAGTCCTCGCTGCGCCGCCAAGGTGTAACCAACACTGCCGAACAGGCTGAAAGCCGCCGCCAAAACGCGCAGATGGCAAAAGAGGCGCAGAAAAAAATTAACCACAAAGAAAACGAACAACGCCTGAACAATCTGTTGAAAGACTTGGAAAAGCGTAAAGCCGAGCAACGCCGCCAGGAAGCCGAAGCGCGAAAAAAAGCCGCTGAAGCCCGCCTTGCCGCCGCTGAAAAAGCGCGCAAAGACCGCGCCGCCGCCGCGCAAAAAGCTGCCGACGAACGCGCCGCCATGTCCAACCTGACTGCAGAAGACATGAACATCCGCGCGCCTTCCTACGTCAGAATCAGCAATGCCAACAGCTTCAGCCGTATGCAGGGTCGTCTGAAAAAACCGGTCAGCGGCACGCTTGCCGGACTCTTCGGACAAGACCGCGGCGACGGTGAAGTTTGGAAAGGCGTGTTCTACCAAACGACTCCGGCAATCGTCAGCAGCATCGCCGGCGGTACGGTTACCTACGCCGATGAATTGGAAGGTTTCGGCAAAGTCATCGTCATCGATCACGGCGACGGCTATATCAGCATCTATTCAGGTTTGAGCGAAATCGAAGTCGCCAAAGGCTACGCCGTAGCCGCTGGCAACCGCCTGGGCATCAGCGGAACCCTGCCTTCAGGCATGGAAGGCCTGTATTTGGAAGTCCGCTACAACGGGCAGGCAATGAACCCGCTCTCCTGGATAAGCTGACCTGCAAACCGGTTTGACATTTTCAGACGACCTTTTGCCGTATCACGGGGTCGTCTGAAATTTAACAACCCGACTCGACGGCCCTATATTCAAAAGCTTTTACACCCGCGCAGATATTTTTTACGCTAACCCTGTTGTTTAACAAGCGTAAATCGCATACAGTCTTGCGAATGTATATTCAGGTCGTCTGAAGCAATATTTCCCACCCCGTTTCACAGTCATTACGGTCTGAAATGAAATAAGACAAAAAGAAAGCCATTCATAATGTCAACATCCACTTTGAAAAAAGTCGCACTCTACACACTCGGCGCATTCAGCGGTGTCGCCCTCAGCTTGAGCGTTCAAAGCTTTGCCGCCGAAAAAGACAAAAAAGACAACGAAACCCTGCCCGTACAATCCATCCGCAACATGGCGGAAGTCTACGGGCAAATCAAAGCCAATTATTACCAAGACAAATCCGACGCCGACCTCTTTGAAGGCGCGATGAAAGGCATGGTATCCGACCTCGACCCGCATTCCGAGTATATGGATAAAAAAGGCTATGCCGACATGAAAGAATCCACCAGCGGCGAATTCGGCGGCTTGGGTATGGAAATCGGTCAGGAAGACGGCTTTATCAAAGTCATCGCCCCGATTGAAGATACGCCCGCCGAGCGCGCAGGCGTGAAAAGCGGCGACTTCATCGCCAAAATCGACAACGTTTCCACACGCGGCCTGACCACCAGCGAAGCCGTGAAAAAAATGCGCGGCAAACCGGGCACCAAAATCACCCTGACCCTTTCGCGCAAAAACGTGGACAAGCCCATCGTCGTCAACCTGACCCGCGCCATCATCAAAGTCAAAAGCGTCCGCCACCACCTGCTCGAACCGAACTACGGCTACATCCGCGTGTCCCAATTCCAAGAGCGCACCGTAGCGGGCATCAACGAAGCCGCCAAAGCCCTGATTAAGGCAAACAAAGGCGCGCCGCTCAAAGGTATCATCCTTGACCTGCGCGACGACCCGGGCGGTCTGCTTGACGGTGCGGTCGGTGTCTCTGCCGCCTTCCTGCCCGCAGACGCAAAAGTCGTCAGCACCAAAGGACGCGACGGCAAAGAGGGCATGGTATTGAAAGCCCGTCCCGAAGACTACATCCGCACGAGCGGCAGAGACCCGCTGGCAGATCTGCCCGCCGAGTTGAAAACCATCCCGATGACCGTGTTGATTAACTCAGGCTCCGCCTCCGCCTCCGAAATCGTTGCAGGCGCGCTGCAAGACCACAAACGCGCCGTCGTCGTCGGTACGCAAAGTTTCGGCAAAGGCTCGGTTCAAACCCTGATTCCGCTGTCCAACGGCAGTGCAGTCAAACTGACTACCGCGCTGTACTACACGCCGAATGACCGCTCGATTCAAGCGCAAGGTATCGTTCCCGACGTCGAAGTCAAAGACAAAGACCGCGCCTTTGAAAGCCGCGAAGCCGACCTCGCCGGACACATCGGCAACCCGCTCGGCGGCGAAGACGTCAACAGCAGCAACGAAATCAGCACGCCTGATTCAAACGAAGCCGCGAAAGCCAACGAAAACGCCAAGTCCAAAAAAGGCAAGGACAAAGAGAAAGACGAAGACCTCTCCAGCCGTCGCATTCCTAATCCTGCCAAAGACGACCAGCTCCGCAAAGCCTTGGATTTAGTGAAAAATCCAGCCGAATGGCAGAAGTCTTTAGGTTTGGCGGCGAAAAAACCGGCTCCGAAAAAAGACAAGAAAGACGGTAAAGACGAAAGCAAATAAGCTCAGTCCGAATCCTTGAAAAAAGGTCGTCTGAAAACGCTATCAGTTTTCAGACGACCTTTTCACACTTCAAAAATCCCATAGGGAAAACATCATGGCAAAAGCTCCCAAAACCATCTACCAATGCACCGAATGCGGCGGCACTTCTCCGAAATGGCAAGGCAAATGCCCGCATTGCGGCGAGTGGAACACGCTTCAGGAAAGCCTTGCCGCGCCCGAGCCGAAAAACGCCCGCTTCCAATCTTGGGCGGCGGACACTTCGACCGTCCAATCCCTCTCCGCCGTGACCGCTACCGAAGTGCCGCGTAATCCGACCGGCATGGGCGAACTCGACCGCGTATTGGGCGGCGGTTTGGTAGACGGCGCGGTCATTCTGCTCGGCGGCGATCCCGGCATCGGCAAATCCACGCTGCTGTTGCAAACCATCGCCAAAATGGCGCAAAGCCGCAAAGTGCTGTACGTTTCCGGCGAGGAATCCGCCCAACAGGTCGCCCTGCGCGCGCAGCGTTTGGAACTGCCCACCGAAGGCGTGAACCTGCTTGCCGAAATCCGCATGGAAGCGATTCAGACGGCCTTGAAACAGCATCAGCCCGAAGTCGTCGTCATCGACTCCATCCAAACCATGTATTCCGACCAAATCACTTCCGCCCCAGGCTCCGTGCCGCAGGTACGCGAATGCGCCGCCCAACTGACCCGTATGGCGAAACAGATGGGCATCGCCATGATACTGGTCGGACATGTTACCAAAGATGGCGCGATTGCCGGCCCGCGCGTACTGGAACACATGGTCGATACCGTGCTGTATTTCGAGGGTGACCAACATTCCAACTACCGCATGATACGCGCCATCAAAAACCGCTTCGGCGCAGCAAACGAACTGGGCGTGTTCGCCATGACCGAAAACGGTTTGAAAGGCGTATCCAACCCGTCCGCCATCTTCCTTGCCAGCTACCGCGACGACACGCCCGGTTCGTGCGTTTTGGTCACACAGGAAGGCAGCCGCCCGCTTCTGGTCGAAATTCAGGCATTGGTCGATGACGCACACGGCTTCACCCCCAAACGCCTCACCGTCGGCCTCGAACAAAACCGCCTCGCCATGCTGCTCGCCGTCCTCAACCGCCACGGCGGCATCGCCTGTTTTGACCAAGACGTGTTCCTCAACGCCGTCGGCGGCGTCAAAATCGGCGAACCCGCCGCCGACCTCGCCGTCATCCTCGCCATGCTCTCCAGCTTCCGCAACCGCCCGCTGCCCGAAAAAATGGTCGCCTTCGGCGAGATCGGCTTAAGCGGCGAGGTCCGTCCTGTTGCACGCGGACAAGAGCGGCTCAAAGAAGCGGAAAAACTCGGCTTCAAACGCGCCATCGTCCCCAAAGCCAATATGCCGCGCAACGAAAAAGAGTTTCCGAATCTAAAAATCTTCGGCGTTTCCAGCCTTCAGGAAGCCATCGAAATCTGCCGCGATGCGGAAAATTGACGGACAGCAACATGAAAGGTCGTCTGAAAACTTATTCCCAGTTTCAGACGACCTTTTCATTCTCTAATACTCAATGCTGTTATAATCCGCAAACCAAGTAAAACAACGACTTCAAAAGGAAAAACATGACACTCAAGCCTCCCGTCCGCATCGCCGTTACCGGCGCCGCAGGGCAAATTGCCTATGCGACCCTGTTCCGTATCGCCGGCGGCATTATGCTCGGACGCGACCAACCCGTTATCCTGCAACTGCTCGACCTGCCACAGGCGCAACAGGCATTGCGCGGCGTGATTATGGAAATGCAGGATTGCGCTTTCCCGCTCCTTGCCGACATCTTTGCCACAGACGACCCCGAAGTCGCCTTCAAAGATGCCGACATCGCCCTCTTGATCGGTGCGCGCCCGCGTACGCAAGGCATGGAACGCGCCGACCTGCTGCACGCCAACGCCGAAATTTTCAAAGTACAAGGCGCGGCGTTGAACAAAGTTGCCCATCGCGACGTCAAAGTCCTCGTCGTCGGCAACCCCGCCAACACCAACGCCTACATCGCCATGAAATCCGCGCCCGACATCCCGCCGGAAAACTTCACCGCCCTGATGCGCCTCGACCACCACCGCGCCGTCAGCCAAGTCGCCGAGAAAATCAACCGCCCGATTCCTTCCATCGAGCAAATGTGCGTCTGGGGCAACCACAGCCCGACCATGTACGCCGACTACCGCTACGCCACCAGCAACGGCGAGTCCGTCAAAGACATGATTACCGAACCCGATTGGAACACCGAAGTCTTCATGCCGAAAATCGCCGGACGCGGTGCCGCCATCATCGCCGCGCGCGGTTCGTCGTCCGCCGCCTCCGCTGCGAATGCCGCCATCTACCACCTGCGCGACTGGCTGCTCGGCAGCAGCGGCAAATGGATAACGATGGGCGTCCCTTCCGACGGCTCTTACGGCATCCCCGAAGGTTTGATTTTCGGTTTCCCCGTTATTTGCGACGCAGGCAGCTACCGCATCGTCCAAGGCTTGGACTTGTCGGATGAGTTCAGCCGCCAACGTATCGCCGCGACACTGGCGGAGTTGGAAGAAGAACGCGCCGCCATACAAGATATGCTTTAAAAATCGAGGTCGTCTGAAAACCGGTTTTCAGACGACCTTTAATCTTAAAACAACACTAGTATTCATAATTTTCATTCTTAAAAATTCCTCCTATATGCTGATTGTAAAATTAATTACGTTATTGGATTAAAACATGAAAATAAATAGTCAAGAACATGATTTTGAATTATTAAATGAAGTTATAGAGAAATTACTTAAATCTCAAGATAAAGAAATTAAAAATAATGAAAATTATATTGCGGAATTAAAAGATAGGCTAAAGAGAAAATCTCAAACCGAATCAGAATTATCTAGTAAATCTCTAAAAAAATATAACGATTGGAAAAGTAGAGAGGAATATAATAATCGTTTAAAAGAAGAGATTGCCAGATTAAATGAAGCTGAAAAAATATTTAAATTTTTAGTCAGTGAACAACAAAATGGCAAAGAGGATATTGAAAAAATAAATGAACAATCTAAAAATTTTTTTGAATTACTATATTGGGATGCAGAACTTAAAAAAAAGGAATTCAACGAGATAACCAAGAATATACTGGATTTTTCGAGAGGCTTATCTCCAGTCATTTTATTATTAACGGCATCAACTATTGGAATAAAGATAGGGTACTGGTATGGATATTTAATAGCAATTTTCTTTTTGGTTCTGTCAATCTGTCTTGCAGCAATAAACTATATTGATTTTTCAGATAAAATATTCAACAGATACAAAGGAAAGATTTCATCTATTCTCATGTATATCATTTTTCATGTGGTTTTTTGTCTTGTAATATTCCACTTTATATCTTTGACAGGAGCGCTGAACAAGTAA
Organism: uncultured Neisseria sp.; assembly: GCA_963532335.1. GTDB lineage: Bacteria > Pseudomonadota > Gammaproteobacteria > Burkholderiales > Neisseriaceae > Neisseria. The sequence goes on from CAUSKT010000011.1 coordinate 35,196, forward strand.
CTTGAAACAAAAGGCAATATCTGAAATTGATTGAATAGATTTGAAAAATTTTCAGACGACCTCGACTGACATGAATACCACGGAGTCCCCATGACCACATTGGCAAACAAAAAACTCGCCGTCCTCATCGACGCCGACAACGCCCCCGCCGACATCATCGACCGCCTGCTCGAAGAAATCGCCAAATACGGCATCGCCAGCGTCAAACGCATCTACGGCGACTGGAGCCACGGCCTTTCCAAATGGAAAGCCGCCCTCCTGCCCCACGCCATCATCCCCGTCCAGCAATTCGCCTACACCAAAGGCAAAAACGCCACCGACATGGCCCTGGTCATCGACGCGATGGATTTACTGTACAGCGGCAACTTCGACGGCTTCTGCATCGTATCCAGCGATTCCGACTTCACCCGCCTGGCAAGCCGCCTGCGCGAAAGCGGGCTGACCGTGTACGGTTTCGGCGAAAAGAAAACGCCCGAAGCCTTCCGCAAAGCCTGCGACAAATTCATCTACACCGAAATCTTCCGTCCCGAAAAACAACGCCAAGAAAAAGAGAAAAACAGCGGCAAAAACACCCCAGCCGCCACCCCTGACGCGCTGTCCCTGCTCAAACGCGCCGTGCGCGAAAACGCCGACGACCTCGGCTGGGCAAACCTCGGCCCCATCGGCAGCTACATCAGCAAAATCAATCCCGATTTCGACTCAAGGCTGTACGGCTACGGCAAACTCTCCGACCTCATCAAATCCTTCGACATCTTCGAACACCGCACCGACAACAACCAACTCCAAGTCCGCCGCCGCAAATCCGCCGACAAGCCGACAGAGAGGTCGTCTGAAAACCCGGTGGCAAGCCATCAGGCAGAAGAAACCGTTTCAGACGACCCCAACGCCGCGCAAAAACGCAAAACGCGCGGCAAAAAAACCAACCCAACCAAAAACGAAAATACCGCACCAAGCCCTGCGGCAGACACCGCGCAACCGACACCCGTCAAACCCGAACCTGCCGCAAAAAGCAGCAAACTGCCCGTTACCCGCGTTATCCCTGCCGTGCAGCAGGCAGTCGACACCCACGCCGACGAACAAGGCTGGGCGCGTTTGAGCGACGTATCGAAGCAACTCGCCGCACAAGGCACCGACCCGCAGCAATACGGCTTTGAAACCATAAACCACCTCATCCATGCCATCTACACCGACTGGCTGGAAATCAAAAAAGCCGGCCGCGGCGAACGCCTGCGCGTCAACAAACGCTTTACCGCCAAAGGTTAAACCATAGATTTGAAGGAAAAAGCTAATCTGTCGCCCACAATCCACAGAGGTCGTCTGAAAATCTAAATCCCAAATGAACTGACCTCAAAATCATTAGAAGGAAAATCATGACTTCCGCAAACATCATCCCGAAACTCGCCGTCATCGCCGCCGTATCTGCTGCCGCACTGTGGGCGCAGGATGCCGCCGCCTGCAACGGCTCAAACTGCCAAGGCATACCCCCACACATCTTGCACGAAATGCAGCAGCGCGACATTGAAGCTGCCCGACAGCGTGAATATAACAGGCAACAAAAACAGATTGAACGTGAACGAATCCGCCGCGGTGACACGCTTATGTCTGAGGAAGAATTTCAAAAGTTGCAGCAGAAAGTCGCCGCCCAAAAACGAGACAACCCCAAAGGCTGCGATGCCGGACAAGACGGCCTGCAGTTTTGCTGGGCTCATACTGCCGGCAGCAGCACCTCGTTTGCCTACGTTTTGGCCGAAAACTGCGAATCCCATTACGGATGCACCGATCACGGCCTGCAATACCGCTACGATGAAAACGGCCGTTTGCAAATCGTCCGCATCTACGACAGGGACATCATCATCAAAGGCGAAAATACCTACCGTTTCAACGAAGACGGCAGCGTTACCGTCTTCGACCACAAACGCAACAATACCTTTGACCAATTCAAGAAAGTCTACGACATCAGCACTGAAGAAGCCCTAAGCCGCCTGCACCTGCCCCAAACCGTCCTGCGCCTGAAAATTACGCCCGACCCGAAACAGCTTGCATCCTTCCGCCGCATACTGCCCGCAGGCTGTTCAGGCACAGCCGAAATGCGTGTCGGCAAAGTAGCTTGCAGCATCGAACTGCTGGGCAAATAAACCCGTTATTTGCCGCTACGTTTTTTATGTAACCGTAGCCAAAAGGCAAAAGGTCGTCTGAAACCTGAACCGCTCCCAAAGTTGGACAACCCATCCAACCACAAGGGGCGGTTCGTCGTTCAGACGACCTTTAATGCTAAAATGTCTTCTGTTTGCCACACACACCGTTTTTCATGAATATTCTCGAAGCCTTATTATTATTGTGCCTACTCATTGTCATCAGCGCATTCGTTTCCTGTTCCGAACTCGCGCTCGCCTCGGCGCGCAAAATCAAATTGCAAGTCATGGCAAAAGACGGCGGCGACACGCGCGCGCTGGATGTACTCAATATGCAGCAGCAGCCGGGCAGTTTCATCACCGTCGTCCAAATCGGTTTGAACGCCGTCGCCATTCTCGCCGGTATCGTCGGCGAAGCGGCGGTGCGCCCTTATTTTGGCGGTTTGTTGGCAAACGCGGGCAGTTGGGGCAGTACCGCCGCGTCGCTGCTGACGTTCGCGCTGGTCACGGGCAGCTTCATCCTGATTGCCGACCTGATGCCCAAACGCATAGCGATGACCCATCCCGAAGCGGTGGCGGTGCGCATCGTGCGGCCGATGATGTTTTTGATTTTTATTCTAAAGCCTTTCGTTTGGACATTTGACGGACTGGCGAACGCGATATTCAAACTCTTCAAAATTTCCACCGTCCGCCAAGAGCAGCTGACCTCGGAAGACATTTACGCCGTCGTCGATGCGGGCGCGCAGGCGGGCGTATTGAAAGAGCAGGAACACTACCTGATTGAAAATATTTTCGACATGCAGGCGCGCACGGTGACTTCCACCATGAGCACGCGCGAATACATCGCCTATTTCGATAAAAACGACGGCAGCGATACCGTGTTGGAAATGATGTCGGAAAAACCGCACAACAAATTCTTGGTATGCGATGGCGATTTGGAACGCGTCATCGGCTACATCGAATCGCACACGCTGCTGACCTTGTTTTTAAAAGAAAAAGACGTCCGCCTGACCGACAAGCGCGTGTTGCGCAAAGCCTTGTTCATCCCCGACACACTGTCGCTTTACGATGTATTGGAAACCTTCAAAACTTCCGGCGAAGACTTTGCCGTGGTGGTGAACGAATACGCGCTGGTGGTCGGCGTGGTAACGCTGAAAGACGTGATGAGCATCGTCATGGGCGAGCTGGTCAATACCGAAGAAGAGCCGCAAATCATCCGCCGCACCGAAGATACCTGGCTGGTGGACGGCGCCACGCCGCTCGCCGACGTCATGCGCGCGCTGGACATCGAGGAATTTCCAAATTCGGAAAACTACGAAACCATCGCCGGCTTTATGATGTATTCCCTGCGCAAAATCCCGAAACGCACCGATTTTTTGGTTTACGCGGGATACAAATTTGAAATCATCGACACCGAAAATCTGAAAGTCGACCAGCTTTTGGTGTCCAAACAAAGCGATACAGTAGAAAAAATATAGTGGATTAACTTTAAACCAGTACGGCGTTGCCTCGCCTTAGCTCAAAGAGAACGATTCTCTAAGGTGCTGAAGCACCAAGTGAATCGGTTCCGTACTATCTGTACTGTCTGCGGCTTCGTCGCCTTGTCCTGATTTAAAGTTAATCCACTATATAATCAGCCGCAGCAATCATCGGAAAACTTAAATAATAAATTTCAAGGACAAATCATGATAGCGAATACCGAACCACAAAAATACGCCCGCAGCCTGCACGCACCTATCAGCTTGGGCACAACTTCAGACGACCGCTTTATGCCTCGCGGCTACCTCGCGCATTTCGCTACTCTGCCGCAATTGGTATTGACCGAAAAGCTAGACGGGCAAAACAACTGCTTCGCCGCCCACGGTCTTTATGCCCGCAGCCATGCCGCCCCTACCCAACATCCGTGGGACAAACCGCTGCTGCAACGCTGGCAGCACATCAAAGACGACTTGGGTGACCTCGAACTTTTCGGCGAAAACATGTACGGTATCCACTCCATCGCCTATTCGCAGTTGGAAAGCTATTTTTACCTTTTTGCCGTCCGTCGCGGCGGACATTGGCTGTCGTGGGAAGAAGTTAAATTCTATGCCCAGCTGTTCGACTTCCCCACAGTCCCCGAACTTCCCATCGTGCAGCCGCTTACCGACTTCACCCAAAAATACACCGACGAAGACACCGCTTTGGCGCAATGGCTGCTCGCCAATTTAGGTGCAACATGGACAGACAGCGTGCAAACCGCAGGCAAACTCGGCGGCTACGACCCGAAAACAGGCGAAGCATGCAGCGAAGGTTTCGTCATCCGCAATGCCGCTGATTTTGCCACCAACAACGGTAACCTGCCCGTACAGTCCAACGAGTTTGACAACCTCTTTAAACTTGTTCGCGCCAAACACGTTAAAACCGATATGCATTGGACAAAAACTTGGAAGCCCGCCCGCCTTATCGATTATGATAAATACCATTGGCAAAGCTGGCAGTTTCAGACGGCCTGAAGTCAAATCATCCAATAATAAGAAAGACTACCATGTGGACATTCCCCCATTATACACCCGGCAAACTTCCCGACTGGCAAGCCTTGGAGCATCGCTTCAGTTGGTTTGCCGATATGAAAAACGTGCCGCAGGATCCTGAATGGCACGCTGAAGGCGATGTATTCGTCCATACTAAAATGGTGTGCGAAGCCCTGCTGCAACTGTCTGAATTCCAAACACTCAGCGAGCAGGAGCAACATATCTTGTTTGCCGCCGCTATGCTGCATGATGTAGAAAAACGCAGCACCACTAAACGTGAGATCCAAGGCGGCAAAGAGCGGATTGTGTCGCCGAACCATGCCAAAAAAGGTGAATACACTGCCCGCTCCCTGCTGTATACCGAACTTGCCGCGCCATTTGCTGTGCGCGAAGCGATAGCCAAACTCGTGCGTCTGCATGGACTGCCTCTGTGGGCAATCGACAAACCGAGTCCGGAACGCGCCGTCATCGCCGCTTCTTTGCAGGTCAATACCGCTCACCTCGCTATGCTTGCCAAAGCCGACGTTCTAGGTCGCATCTGCCGCGACCAACAGGATATCCTGCTGCGCATCGACTTGTTCCGCGAGTTGTGTGAAGAAAACGGCTGCTGGGGTAAAGCGCGCGATTTCGTCAGTGATTACGGCCGCTATCTTTACCTTAACGGCCGCAGCGAAATGCCCGATTACCAGCCGTTTGACGACCGAACCTTTGACGTATACGCCATGTGCGCCATAGCGGGCAGTGGCAAAGACAGCTATATCCGGCAACACCTTGCCCATCTGCCCATGCTGTCGCTGGACGACATCCGCCGCGAGCGCAAACTCGACCCCGCTAACCCGAAACACAGCGCAGAAGCCGTGCGTTTGGGTAAAGAGCAGGCAAAAGAATACCTGCGCGCCCGCACGTCATTTGTCTTCAACGCCACCAACCTCAACCGCGACCTGCGCAGCAAGTGGCTGCCTATGTTCGCCGACTACGGCGCGCGGGTACACTTGATTTATTTGGAAGTGCCTTACACGCAATTGCTGTCGCAAAACCGTAACCGCGAACATTCCGTGCCGAATGATGTGATACACCGCATGATCAACAAGCTGGAAATCCCCGATTACAGCGAAGCGCATACGGTGGATTTTGTGGTTTCCGGTTAACCGGTCCGCATCCGAAGTGCGGTTGCCAACCATAAAGGTCAGGCAGCCTGCGAAAATGAGCATCCATCAAATTTCTGGATTTATCTGGGATTGAATGGAAAAGGTCGTCTGAAAAATTTCAGACGACCTTTGTTTTGTGATTTAAGCCTTATGTTTTTTCTTGAGCGCGGCGTTCAGGATGCACCCTAAAACGAAGCTGACGGTTGCGGGCAGCAGCCAACCCAGTCCGACGTTGTAAAGCGGCAGTGCGCCGTTGATGTCGGCGGCGACTTCTTCGCTGAAGCCGAATGCGGCTTTATAGGCATCGAGCAAACCGACTGCCAGCGTTGCCATCATGGTGCAGAAATAGACGATGCGGCTGCCGCCGAACAGTTTGTGCAGGAAGACCAGCAGGATGATGACGATGGTCAGCGGGTACAGCAGCATCAGCATCGGGATGGAGAAGGTCAGGATGGAGGACAGGCCTTTGTTCGCCAACGCCATAGACACGACCGTATTGATGACGACGAACATTTTGTAAGGAATGCCGGGACACAGGCGGTTGAAATATTCGGAACATGATGTAATCAGTCCGACGGCGGTACTCAAGCAGGCGAGCAGGACGATGACGCCCAAGAGGATATTGCCGGGTACGCCGAAATAGAAATTTGCGGTTTTCGACAACACTTCCGCGCCGTTTTCCTGAAGCCTCAAACCTGCCACGCTGGTCGCGCCCATATAGCCGATGAAGAGGTACACCAGTGCCAGACAAGATGCGGCGACGATGCCTGAAACGGCGGTCGTCCGCAACAGCTCGGAGCGGTTGTCCACGCCCATCGCGCGCACGGCGTCAATGACGATAATGGAGAACACCAGCGAAGCGAGTGCGTCCATTGTGCCGTAGCCTTCCAAAATGCCTTTTATGAACGGACGGAGGCCAAAATCGCCTTGTGCCGCTGCGGGAACGCCCATCGGATTCAACGCGGCATAGCCGACCAAAACGGCAATCGTCAAAAGCAATACGGGGGTCAGGATTTTACCGATGCGGTCCACCAGTTTGCCCGGCGACATCGACAGCCAATACGCCACGCCGAAAAACGCCACGCTGAACGCCGCCAGCCCGACTGCTTTCTGGCTTTCATTTAAAAACGGCGCAACGGCAATCTCAAACGACACCGTCGCCGTACGCGGCATGGCAAACAAAGGCCCGATGGACAAATACAGCGCGACGGCAAACGCTACGCCGTACCAGGGTGCAACCCTTGATGCCAGCGCCTGCACGTCGCGCGAACCGGAATAGCCGATGGCAATCACGCCCAACAGCGGCAGACCCGCGCCGGTCAACAGGAAACCAGTCATCGCAGAGAACCAGCTTTCCCCCGCCTGTTGTCCGAGATAAGCGGGGAAAATCAGATTGCCCGCACCGAAAAACAAAGCGAACAACATCAAACCGACCGCCCACAGCGAGGCTTTACGGTTGAGCGGGGGAACACTGTTCATAAATTCGTACCTGTTTGTTTATAGTGGATTAACTTTAAATCAGTACAGCGTTGCCTCGCCTTGTCCTGATCTAAATTTAATCCACTATATAAAGGACAGTTGATGGAAATGGGTATGGGTTTGCCAAGCGTGAAATCATCATGCCGTTTCGCTTTCAACGTCGGCAGAGGGGTCGTCTGAAACGCCCTCTTCCGCTTCCGGGCGTTCTAAATTTTCCTGTTTCAGGCTGATTTCGATTTCGCCGTAGCTGTCCGGCTGGACGATGCGGACCAAGCCTTCTTTGGCAAGCTCCAAGAGCGCGATGAAATTGACGACCACATACGCCGCGCCCTGCTCCGGTTTGAACAAATCGCTGAATTTGCATATCCCGCTCTCGTTCAGACGACGTAAAACCGCCGTCATCTGCGCGCGCACGGAAATGGTTTCCTGAATCACTTCATGGCTGCGCGTATGTTTCGCCCGCGACAAAATGCCCAACCACGCCTGCGTCAAATCGGCGACATACACCTCCGGCAGCTTCGCCTCGACCGCGATTTCCAACGGCAGATACGCCCAAGCAAAATCCCTTCCCGCGCGCGGCAACGCATCCAAACCCTGCGCCGCCAGCTTCATCTGTTCGTAAGCCAAAAGGCGGCGCACCAGCTCGGCACGCGGATCCGCCTCTTCATCCTCGACCTCTTCGGGACGCGGCAGCAGCAGGCGCGATTTGATTTCAATCAGCATCGCCGCCATCAAGAGATATTCCGCCGCCAAATCAAACTGATACGCTTCCATTTGGGCGATATAGTGCAGATATTGCTCGGTAATCTTCACCATCGGAATATCGAGAACGTCGATATTCTGTTTGCGGATAAGGTAAAGCAGCAAATCCAACGGCCCTTGGAAGCTGCTTAAGACAACCTTCAAAGCATCGGGCGGAATAAACAAATCCTGCGGCAAATCGGTTACGGGTTGACCGAATACCCACGCGACAGTGTGTTCAGACGACGTTGCCGCAGCGGAAGGAATAAGGTGTTCTGAAGGCATGTTTAGAGGAGCTTTTTCTTATTAGGTTTGATGGGTATCTGATATAGTGGATTAACTTTAAACCAGTACGACGTTGCCTTGCCGCACTATCTGTACTGTCTGCGGCTTCGTCGCCTTGTCCTGATTTAAATTTAATCCA